>NZ_BAAAOH010000001.1:4200000-4451674 GCF_039530225.1 Microbacterium pumilum | reverse complement strand
GGAGGGGGGGCCCCGTGCCGGCACCGGCACGGGACCCCGCACACCGGAACCTCCTCGTCAGTATCCCGACCGCAGAGAGAGAGTCAACGCACGTGGATGCACTCATACCGCCGCTGCTGAACGGCACCGCACTGGGTGCGCTGCTGCTCCTCGCAGCGCTCGGACTCACCCTCACCTTCGGTCAGATGGGGGTGATCAACATGGCGCACGGCGAGTTCATCATGGCCGGTGCCTTCATCGCCTACCTCACCCAGCTCGCCGTGAGCTCCAGCAACATCTCGATCCTGCTGGCTCTGCCGCTCGCCTTCCTGGGGGCCGGCCTGCTCGGCCTGCTCCTTGAAGTCGGCATCATCCAGTGGATGTACCGCCGGCCACTGGACACGCTCCTCGTCACCGTGGGCGTAGCCCTGATCCTGCAGCAGATCGCGCTGCAGATCTTTCCGGCGCAGGGGGTGCCCGTGGAGAGTCCGCAATGGCTCGACGGGCAGATCGACGTTCTCGGCTATGCGTGGCCGCTTCGTCAGGTATTCACCATCGTGCTCGCGGCCCTCTGTCTTGCGGCACTCGCGGCATGGCTCAAATACTCGCCGTTCGGGCGCCGGATCCGAGCGACCGTCCAGAACCGGGACCTCGCCGAGACCAGCGGCATCCGAACCCGCAACGTCGACCGCATCACTTTCTTCGTGGGATCGGGCCTTGCGGGAGTCGCCGGTGTCGCCGCCTCACTGATCGGCGGCACGAATGCCCAGATGGGCACGCAGTACATCATCCCGGCCTTCCTCGTGGTCGTCGCCGGCGGTGTCGGTCAGATCAAGGGCACCGTGATCGCAGCGTGGGCTCTGGGCATCGCACTGTCGCTGTTCGCCGACTGGACGACCGGAAGCATGGCCGTGGTGCTCGCCTTCGTGCTCGTGGTGGTCTTCCTGCAGTTCCGCCCACAGGGCCTGTTCACGGTCCGCACCCGGGGGTTGACATGACGAAAATCAGACCGTGGCTTCCCCTCATCGGGATCGGGGTGTTCGCCATCCTGCTCCTGGTCGTCGCCCCCGCCGTGCTCTCCATGCACTGGATCAACAATCTCGGCAAGTACTGCTGCTGGGCGATCGCGGCGGTCGGCATCGGTCTGGCCTGGGGCAGAGGCGGAATGCTGGTCCTCGGTCAGGGCGTCTTCTTCGGGCTCGGCGCCTACGCCATGGCGATGCATCTCACGTTGGAGAGCGCGGGGCCCGACAGCCTTCCCGTGTTCATGATCCTGTACGACCCGTCGGGAGGGCTCCCCGCCTTCTGGGAGCCGTTCCGCAGCGACGTGTTCACGCTGCTGGCCATCGTCCTGCTCCCGGTCATCGTGGCGGGAGTCCTCGGCTATGCCCTGTTCAAGCGCAGGATCAAGGGAGCGTACTTCGCGATCCTGTCCCAGGCACTCGCCGTGGCGCTGGCGGTGCTCATCAGCTCGACGATCCGCGAGACCGGAGGGGATACCGGGCTCAGCGACTTCAAGTACTTCTTCGGATTCGTGCTGAACGACGACGCCAACAAGCTCATGGTCTACTCGATCGCAGCGGCGCTGCTCGTCGCGTGCCTGCTGGTGGTGTGGCAGCTCAACCGCAGCCGCTTCGGCGAGCTGCTGATCGCCACCCGAGATGCCGAGGAGCGCGTGCGGTTCCTCGGTTACGACCCTGCCAACATCAAGCTGGTCGCCTACGTGGTCGCCGCTCTCATGGCCAGCGTCGCGGGGGCCATGTTCGTGCCGATCGTCGGCATCATCACGCCGGCAGAGATCGGGGCGTCCGCCTCGATCCTCATGATCGCCGGAGTGGCACTGGGCGGTCGCGCCTCCCTCTTCGGTCCGGCCCTCGGTGCGATGGCGATCGGCTGGGGCCAGTCGAGCCTCGGTTCCACCTGGCCGGATGGGTGGATCTACATCCTGGGCCTGGTCTTCATCCTGGTCACGCTCTTCCTGCCGATGGGACTGTCATCGCTCTTCGGAAGGGCCAAGGGTCTGGTGTGGCGCTCACGAGAATCTCCACCCGCATCCCCCTCCGCCCCTGAACTCGTGCTCGAGCCCGACGTCCAGGAGGTGACGAAGTGACCGTCGCCGCAGGTTCACTCGTCGTCGAGAATCTGCACGTCCAGTTCGACGGATTCGTCGCCGTCGACGACGTCTCGTTCGACGCCCACCCGGGTGAGGTCCGATTCCTCATCGGCCCGAACGGCGCAGGCAAGACGACCTGCATCGACGCCATCACCGGCCTGTCCAAGGGCACCGGATCGGTGAAGCTGGGCGACCAGGAACTGCTGGGCAGGTCCACGCAGAAGATCGTCCAGCTCGGTGTCGGGCGCACCTTCCAGACGGCGAGCGTGTTCGAGCAGCTCTCCGTGCTGCAGAATCTCGACATCGCGGCGGGGCTCCGTCGCTCTTCGTGGTCTCTGCTGCGGGCTCGGCGCGGCGTCGATCCGGCGATCGAGGTGGCGCTAGAGGAGAGCGGACTCACCAGGGAGCGTGACACTCCCGCGGGAGTGCTTTCCCACGGCCAGAAGCAGTGGCTCGAGATCGCCATGATGCTCGTGCAGGATCCTCGCGCGCTGTTGCTGGACGAGCCAGTCGCAGGCATGAGCCAGGACGAGCGGACCGCGACGGGCGAACTGCTGCACCGCATCGCCCAGCGCCGCGTCGTGCTGGTCGTCGAGCACGACATGGACTTCATGCGCCGCTTCGCGACCCGGGTGACGGTGCTTCACCAGGGCAAGCTGCTCTCGGAGGGCACGGTGGCGCAGGTGCAAGCCGATCCCAGTGTCCAGGCGGTCTATCTCGGCACCGCCGGGGCAGCGACCACCACCGGCATGCTGGTCGTCGCTGATTCGGCGGGTATCGCAGCCGATGCCGCGACAACGCACGGGAAGCAGGCCTGACATGCTCGAGCTGAATGACATCCAGGCCGGCTACGGCCGCACGCTCGTGCTGCACGGCGTGACGCTGCCCTCAGCCAAGGTGGTCGCCGTGCTCGGCCATAACGGCGCCGGGAAGTCGACGCTGCTGCGCGTCGCGATCGGCCTCATCAAGCCGCGCAGCGGTCAGGTGATCTTCGACGGCGAGGACGTCACGGCGCTGCCGCCCAACAAGCGCGTCGCGCGGGGCATGGGTTATGTGCCGCAGGGCCAGCAGTCGTTCCCGCAGCTGTCGACGATGGAGAACCTGCAACTGGTCGCTGACGGCCGCAAGCGCGGCAAGGCGCTCATCGAACAGCAGCTCTCGCGCTTCCCAGCGCTGGAGAAGTTCGCCACCCGCAAGGCCGGGCTGCTGTCGGGCGGCCAGCGCCAGCAGCTCGCGATCGCCCGGGCGCTCATCACCGAGCCGAAGCTGCTCATCCTGGACGAGCCGACCGAGGGCATCCAGCCGACGATCGTCGCGGAGATCGAGCAGACCGTGATGCAGCTCGCGAGCGAGGGCCTTTCCGTGCTGCTGGTCGAGCAGCACATCGGGTTCGCGCTGGAGGCTGCGGACAAGTACCTCGTCCTTGCGAGCGGCTTCGCGTCGAGCACCGGCGACGGCGGAGCGTTCGCCGCGGAGGGGGTGCGCGCGGCCATGGCCATCTAGCGCTGTCTGCGCGCAATGCTGCCGTAACACGCGACCGCCACAATGAGCCCCACGTGCGAGGCGCAGGGAGTGCGACGTGGCGAGCAGTTCGCGGTGACGAGGGCAGACAACGCGCGGGCGGCCGCCGAGGACAGTCTCGAGGACTATGCGTTCCGCTATGTCCCGCGAACATTCCGGCGCTGGAGCGCGGGCGCGATCGGGGTCACGGCCCTGGGCTCGATCGCATTCCTCGCCGACTTCTCGATCGGGGCCAGCGTCGGCATCGAGCACGGCACGAACAACGCAGTGCTCGGCATCCTGTTCGCCTCGATCACGATCTTCATCGTCGGCCTGCCCATCGCGTACTACGCCGCGCGCTACAACATCGATCTGGATCTCATCGCGCGCGGGTCGGGCTTCGGCTACTACGGCTCATCGATCACGACCGTGATCTTCGCCGTGTTCACGTGCATCTTCTTCGCCCTCGAGGGGGCGATCATGGCGCAAGGGCTCCACATCGCCCTCGCCATCCCGCTGCCGATCGGCTACCTCATCTCCACGGTGGTCGTGATCCCGATCGTGATCTACGGCATGCGCGCACTCGAGCGACTGCAGTTCTGGACCACACCGCTGTGGCTCGCGCTCGCGCTGCTGCCTCTGCTCTGGGTGATCGTCTCCGACCCCGACGCGGTGAGCGCGTTCGTGACGTTCACCGGCGCGTCCGACGGCGCCCTGAGTTTCCAGGCGATCGCGGGGAGCGCCGCCGTCTGCTTCGCGCTGACGCCGCAGCTGGCCGAGCAGATCGACGTGATCCGGGCGATGCCGCCGCGCACGCGCCTGAATCGGCGGTCATGGTGGGCTTCGCTGCTGTTCGCGGGTCCCGGTTGGGTGCTCTTCAGCGGCATCAAGCAGGTCATCGGCGTCTTCCTCGCCGTCTACCTCATCACGCGTGTCGACCCCGATCTCGGCATGCGGGCCGCTGAGCCGGTACGCCAATTCATCGCCCTCTACGAATCGATCATGCCGGAGTGGCTGGCGATCGGCTTGGCGCTCGTTCTCGTCGTCGTCGCGCAGGTCAAGATCAACGTCACCAACGCGTACTCGGGGTCGCTGGCGTGGTCGAACGTCTACACCCGTCTCACCAAGACCTACCCCGGCAGAACGATCTTCATCTTCTTCAACGGCGCCATCGCACTCGCGCTGATGTGGATGGACGTCTTCAGCCTCATCAGCTTCGTGCTCAGCCTCTACGCCAACGTCGTGATGGCGTGGCTGGTCACGATCGCCGCCGACATCGCGATCAACAAGCACGTGCTGCACATCTCGCCCAAGTACCCCGAGTTCCGCCGGGGGATGCTGCGCGATTGGAATCCGGTGGGCCTCGTGTCGGTCGGGCTGGCGTCCCTCCTGTCGTTGGCGGCGTTCGCGGGGCTGCTCGGCGAGGGGCTCCAGCCGTTCTCGGTGCTGATCGCCATCGGTGTCGCGGCGATCGCAACCCCGCTCATGGCGGTGGCCACGCGCGGCAGGTATTACCTGCGGCGCCAGACGGATGGCATCGCCTCGCCGATACTCGATGCCGACGGCAACCCGTCGGGTGAGCGCTTGCGCTGCCACGTCACCGGGTACACGTTCGAGCGTCCGGATATGCTGACATCGGCGGAGCGGGGAGCTCACGGGGAGACGCAGTATGTGTCGTCACTCGCGCTGACGCTCGACGACTCCGATCGTTATGTGCTGCCTGCCGAGCCGACGTCGCGGCGAAGTCAACCGCCGACGCGGACAGCCGAGGTGACCGGAACGCAGCGGGGAAGGGGCGGATGATGGCGGAGGGGGTGGACACTCCGACGGCGATCCTCGCCAGCGCCGCCGCAGCACTGCGCGAGAATCCCTTCGACGACATCTCGTACCGCACCCTCGGCGACGCGGTGGGCGTGTCGGAGAGGACGGTCTACCGTCACTTCCCGACGAGATCGCATCTGCTCGAGGGCGTTGCGGGGTGGATCGAGTCCACCGAATTCCCGTTGCCACCGTTCGTCACGATCGATCAGTTCCAGGACGCTGCGCGCGCCCGGTTCCTGGCTTTCGACTCGTCGCCGGCGTTCGCGTTCGTGTGTGCGCGCGCGGCATCCATCTCGCCGACCGGCGAGCCGGAGCCCACGTTCTTCACCAGGGCACTGGCGACGATGCTCGCCACGAATCACCCCTCGGTGAACGAGCGGGATCGGCGTCGGGTGGCAGCCGCGCTCCGATACTTCGCGTCGGCACAGTTCTGGGCTCGCATGCGGACGGGCTTCGAGATGAGCGCGCCGGCCATCGCGGACGTCTTCGAGCGCACCGTCGCAAAGGTCCTGGGAGACGTGCTCATTCTCACGGACACCGAGATGGCCGGCGTCTCGCGGCGGGCGCCCGCGTGACGATGCCGGCCACCTCCGACCCGGATGCGAACGCAGCCGGCGACGTGAGTCGCACGCAAGAGGCGATCCTCGCCTCCTACGCCGAGCTGATCGAGGAGCTGGGCACGGACGACGTGTCATTCCGGCTGATCGCCAGACGTGCGGGTGTCGGCGAGCGCACCGTCTTCCGCAACTATGCGACGCGGGTGGACCTGCTGCTCGCGACTGCGGCGTGGATCGAGAGCAGGATCTTCCCGCGGCAGGACTCCCCGAGCATCTTCGACATGCCTCTCACGATCCGGGCGGCGATGGAATCCTACGATCATCGCCCGGAGCTGGCCCATGTGGTTGCCGAGACGACCATGCGAGGCGTGAGCGGAGCCGCGCCCAGCCCGCGACGGGCGATGCTCGAGGCGATGCTCGATGCCGAGATCCCCATGCTCGACGACGATGAGCGCAGGGCGATCGTCGCAGCCCTTGCCCACCTCGACTCGGCCGCGACGTGGGTGACGTTCCGCCGAGAGTTCGGAATGAGCCGCCGCGATATCGCCGACGCCGCCGCATGGGCGGCGGAGGCAGTGCTGGATCCGATTCGCTCACGCGTCGGCTGAGGCGGAGGTCGCTGCACCCGGGAACGCTTGCCTTCCACCGCGGCACGCAGGTTGTCACGAGCCCCGGAGTTGCCGCACAGTAGTGGTCGTGCCATCACGCCGCGCGCAGATCGCCCAGCTGCGCCTGATCGCGCTCGCGGCACTCCGCGAGTATCCGCTGCCCCATGGGCGGCTGACGTTCGTCACCCATGGCGAGAACACGACCTTCCGGCACGACAGCGCCGCAGGACGTCACCTGGTGCGGGTGCACCGACCACAACGGCACGGTCAGGGAGTGGATGGCGCGGCCGCGATCCGCTCCGAGATCGCCTGGATGCGCAGCATCCGAGCTGACACCGAGCTGGAAGTTCCGGATGCAGTCGCGGCACGAGACGGATCACAGACTGTGCGGGCCACGGCCGCCGGTGAAACGAGGGACTGCTCGGTGCTGCGCTGGATGGACGGCCGCATCCACGAAGACTCCGCCCGGCCCGTGCACCTGCATCGTCTCGGTGCCGCCATGGCCGTGCTTCACGATCAGGCCGATGCCTGGGCGCCGCCCGACGACTTCGTGAGGATCCGATGGGACCATGAGGCGTTCTTCGGCAACGTCATGGTCTACGGAGGAATCCCCGCCGCGGAGTGCTGGAACCTCCTGCCTGCGCCGCTGCGCGCCCGGTTCGAGGCCGTCGGCGAGCGAATGGTCGATGTCATGGCATCGGCCGAAGATGTCGGACTCATCCACGCCGACCTGCACGCCGGCAACGCCGTGTTCGAGGGTGATCGGGTCAAGCTGATCGACTTCGACGACTGCGGCACCGGCCCTCGCATGTACGAGCTCGCGGTCGCCGTGTGGGAGCTGCGAGACCGCCCCGACTACCCGCTCTACCTCGAGGCGCTCCGCTCGGGATACCTCACGGGTCGTGACACCGATCTCGCGCAGCTCGACGACTACATCGCCCTCCGTCAAGTCGCCTTCGACCTCTGGTACACAGGCACGGCGCAGATCAACCCGGCATTCGCGGCGAGGTTGGATGTCGTCCACGACTGGTCGCTCGAGATGCTCGACATCGTGGAGCACCGCAAGCCGTCTCGCCCCGCCGTCTAGCGATTCCGCAGCGTCAGGCCCGTCTGCCGAAACCGCACTCCCGGATCGAATCCCTCTGCTGGGTCACTATTCAGTGTTGCCAACTACCGGTACTTAGTGTTACCGTCTACTGGTAGTCAGCAACACAGAGTAGAGCGGAGGTGAGCAAGTGGGAAATCAGATGACCGCGATGCTGAAGGGCACTCTCGAGGGCGTCGTGCTCGCGGTCCTGGCCGTGCGACCCGCATACGGGTACGAGATCACGGCGCGACTGCGAGACCAGGGCTTCACCGATCTGGTCGAGGGCACCGTGTACGCGCTGCTCGTGCGGATCGAGCAGCGAGGCTTCGTGGACGTGGTGAAGGTGCCGTCCGAGAAGGGCCCGCCGCGCAAGGTGTACTCGCTCAACGCACAGGGGCGGGAACAGCTCGAAGAGTTCTGGAGGACGTGGAGCTTCCTGGCAGAGCGGATCGAACAGCTCCACACCGACAACACCGACAACGATGAGATGGAGAAGTAGTCATGGCCGCGAAGTGGATCGAGATGGTCACCGGATCCCTCGAGCAGAAGAAGCAGTGGAGGCAGTACAAGGCACGTGTGAAGGCGCTCCCCGAGCCCTATCGGGGAGCCGCGAACGCGGTCGAGCGATACTTCATGGTTTCGGGAAGCATCACCGTCGATGGTGAGACCCTCGTCACGATGTTCAGCGACCTCGCCGACCTGTGGGAGCGCGCGGCAGCGGACGGCACGCCGGTGCGAGAGATCGTCGGCGACGATCCTGCAGAGTTCGCCGAGACCTTCGCACAGGCCTACTCGGGCAAGCGGTGGATCGACAAGGAGCGCGAGCGCCTCAACAAGTCGATCGACGAGGCGGAGAAGGGAGAACCGAAATGACCACGGATGCCGCCATCAGGGTGACTGGCCTGGAGAAGTCCTTCAAGGACCTGCACGTGCTGCGCGGCGTGGACTTCGACGTCGCGCCGGGGAGCATCTTCGCCCTGCTCGGCTCGAACGGTGCGGGCAAGACCACCGTCATCAGGATCCTGTCGACCCTGCTCACGCAGGATGCCGGCACTGCCACGGTGAGCGGATTCGACGTCGCAGCGAAACCGCAGAGCGTGCGCGAGTCCATCAGTCTGACGGGCCAGTTCGCGGCCGTCGACGAGATCCTCAGCGGGCGTGAGAACCTCGTGCTGGTGGCGCAGCTGCGGCACCTGAAGGACCCCGGAAAGATCGCGGACGATCTGCTCGCTCGCTTCTCGTTGACCGAGGCAGGCAGCCGCAAGGCATCCACCTACTCGGGTGGGATGCGTCGACGCCTCGATATCGCGATGAGCCTCATCGGCAACCCCCCGGTGATCTTCCTCGACGAGCCGACGACGGGCCTCGACCCGCAGGGCCGCATCGAGGTCTGGCAGACGGTGAAGGAGCTCGCGAACAGTGGCACGACCGTGCTGCTCACCACCCAGTACCTCGATGAGGCGGAGCAGCTCGCCGACCGGATCGCGATCCTCCACCAGGGCCGGATCATCGTGAACGGCACCCTGGCCGAGCTGAAGCAGCTGCTGCCGGCCGCCCAGGTCGAGTACGTCGAAAAGCAGCCGAGCCTGGAGGACGTGTTCCTCGCGCTCGTCGGCGACGACGGCAAGGGCGACGACGCCGACAGCGTCACCACCACCAGCAGAAAGGAACGATGATGACCAGCACAACGCACTTCTTCGGTGACACCACGGTCCTGACCTGGCGGTCGCTGCGCCACATCCTGCGCAGCCCCGACACGATCATCACGACCGCGGTCACTCCGGTGGCCCTCATGGTGCTGTTCGTGTTCGTCTTCGGCGGCGCGATCGACACCGGGTCGATGTCGTACATCGACTACATGCTGCCGGGCATCCTGCTCATCACGATCGCGTCGGGCATCGCGTACACCGCGTATCGCCTGTTCCTCGATCTGCAGGGTGGCATCTTCGAGCGGTTCCAGTCGATGCCGATCGCACGGTCGAGCTCGCTGTGGGCGCACGTCCTGACCTCGCTCGTGGCCAACCTGGCGTCGATCGTCATCGTCGTCGGCGTCGCCCTCCTCCTGGGGTTCCGAACCGGTGCCGGTCTCGTCGCGTGGCTCGAGGTGGTCGGCATCCTCGTGCTGTTCACGCTGGCGCTGACCTGGATCGCGGTGATCGCGGGGCTGTCGGCCAAGACGGTGGACGGCGCGAGCGCGTTCTCGTACCCGCTCATCTTCCTGCCGTTCATCAGCTCGGCCTTCGTTCCGACCGACACCATGCCTGCTCCGGTCGCATGGTTCGCCGAGAACCAGCCCGTGACGCCCATCGTCAACACGATCCGGGACCTGTTCTCGGGGCAGCCCGTGGACTCGGCCATCTGGGTGGCGCTGGCGTGGTGCGTCGGCATCCTGGTCGTCGCGTACTTCGCCGCGATGGCGATCTACCGCCGCAAGATCAGCTGAGCCGAATCCCGAGCCCTCCCGCGGTGCGCGAAAGCGCCCTCGGGAGGGCTTCGACGTTCCTGCGGGACGGGGTCATACGGGGCGCCGCGACATCGACGTCAACGCGAACTCGCGAACGGATGTGGGCCGGGTCGCCGCACACGTGCTCAGCAACGGGGCAGACATCCGCTCGTGCAGCAGCACCGTGACGACCTCGCCGTCGTGCGCGAGGTCGACCCGCCAGCCGCCCTCCGCGGTGCGTTCCTCGAGTACCGGCGGGAACGCCTCGATGCGGGCATCGCCGCTGTCCGCGCGTGCGAAGGACTGCGCGGACTGCACGATGTTGCTGAGCGAACTGCGTCCGCGATAGTACTGCTCGACGATCTCGCCCTGCCGATAGCGCTCCACGATGGCTCCCGCCTCTGCGGTCGGCACCCGGCCGTAGTAGAGACCGTGCGGCAGGACGATCATCGTCGCGGCGAAGCGGTCGCCGCCGAGGTGCGAGCTCTCCCAGGTGTCGTCTGGGAACGCGCGCGAGAGCGTCTGCGCCACCGGTCGTCCGCGGACGGCGCAGCACTGATCGTGCCGGGCATGAGTGCACACCAGCACCACGGGTCGGTCCGACGCGGTGCCCGCTGTGCCGTCGAGCGACACGTCGAGCAGCTCAGCAGGATCGTCGACGACGCCCCATCGCACCGACTCGCGACCCGGGCGCGCGTCGGCGAGTGCCCAGCGCCACCGCCGCTGAGCACGGCGTTCGTCCGCGCGGCGTCCGAACGGGCGGATCGCAACGGGACGGATGCCTGCGCTCTCGGCTCGTCCGACCAGTTCGCGCCCGATCGCCGGGTCGAGGCGCGACTGGAAGAAGGCGTGCGTGCCCCACGCGCCGTCGATCTCGACGAGCAGCCACCGAGCGCCGAACCCGCCGGTGCCCGCGAGCGGATCGCCGCGTTCGAGCGAGCGGTCGCTGCACGGCTCCCACGCTCCCATCGATTGCGACGTCGAGGGGAGGGCCGTCGCGCTCATCGGCGAACGCTCATCTCGCCACCAGCACGCCTTCGCGCAGCAGCCGTCTCGAGACGACGAGCGACGAGCCCGGGTCGAGCCCCGGCAGTGCGCCCGCGGGCTGGTCGCGCTCGCGCAGGGCGTGCACTGCGCCCGACGCCTCAGCCGGAAGCCCGATGGTCTTGTGCGGCAGCACGATGCGCACGCCGAGGTCGTCGTCCTCGATGCGCCCGCGGAGCGAGTCGCGCCACCCGAGCGTCGCAGCGGCGTCGAGGTCGGCCAGCAGGTCGACGGTCGCGAGCGGGCGCACCGGGGCCGGTCGGACCGCCTGCTGGAACTCGCGCTGCATCGCGGCAGCGATCTCACCGTCGTCCGCCGCAGCGCTCAGCAAGGCCTGCGCCGCGTCGATCGTGGCGGCCAGGTCGGCATCGAGCGACGCGGCGTCGGCGTAGTCCACGCCCATCGGCAGCGGCTGCCTCAAGGCGGGGTCATCGCCCGCGCGCGCGAGCAGGCGCGTGAGCAGATCGTGTCGCGTCGCCGCGCGCACCCCGATCGTCAGGTGGATGGATGTGCCGCCCTGCGCCACCGCGGAGTGGATCCATCCGCGCGGCAGATAGAGGACGTCGCCGGGCTTGAAGACCGCGTCGATCCAAGGCTCGGTTCGCGCGCGTTCGGCGACGGCGTCGCGGTGGTCGGTCCACGGCTGGTCGGCGAGCGGATGCCGGTGCACCGGCTCGTGGATCGTCCAGCGCTTCGCGCCCGCGATCTGGATGACGAACACGTCGTGCGTGTCGTAGTGCGGGTCGAATCCGCGGGAGGACGCCGGCGTGATGTAGGCGTTCACCTGGGCGGGGTGGCCGAGATCGGCGACGAGCTGACGGGTGAACGCTGCGATCGGCTCCCACGTGCGGTGGAGTCCCTGCAGCACCAGCGTCGCGCCGCCTGCGAACTGCTCCAGCACCTTCGCGGAGTCGAGCTGGTCGCCCACTTCGGCGCCGAAGCCGCCCGGCGCCGTGAACAGCGACGGCGAGAGCACCGCGCCCTCCGAAGCCATCCGGGCGAAGGGCGTGCGGAGCCCGCGTTCGGCGACGAGTTCATCGACCGCATTCGCACTGAAAAGATGGGCGAATCCGTCCGCCCGGTGGGTGAGGAGCGGCCGCTCTCCCCAGTACTCGCGGCTGAAGTCGGTCGCGGGGACGCCGCTGAGACGCGCGAGCGCGGGCCGATCGCGCGGCCCGCGCAGGTCGGGCTCGCTCAAGCGGATCCGTCGGCTCCGCCGTCGTGTCCGCCCGCGTTGGCCCCGCCGTCCGCGGGTCCTTCCCCGGCGTCGGCGGATCCGTCGGCTCCGCCGTCGTGTCCGCTCGGGGTGGCTCCGCCGTCCGCGGGTCCTTCCCCGGCATCTGCGGATCCGTCGGCTCCGCCGTCGTGACCGTCGGGGTTGGCTCCGCCGTCTGCGGGTCCCTCACCGGGTGTGCCCGAGGTGGTCGTGATGTCGTCGTCGTTGATGCTCATGAGCAACCTTCCAGAAGTGCGGATGCGGCGCGGTTGGGCCGTTGCCGACATTACTCGGGAGGCCTTGCGCGGACGAGCCCTTGACACCAAGCGACGTGCTCGACGAGGGACGTTCGGCCCTGACCGCGCCGTCTCCGGCGCGGAGAGTTGTCCTCATGGACAACAACGCTGCGCAATCGCACGCTTCCGCATCGACTCGCCGTGGGACCGACGGGGCGCCCGGGTCGGTCCCACGGTCGACCGGGCGGCAGCGCACCGAGCAGAGCCTCACCGCGAGCGTGAAGCCCTCGGCGACGGCGTACCGGCTCGCTGCCGCGCTGGCGGCGGTGGCGCTGGCAGCGGCATCCGCCTCGTTCTTCATCCCGGGGGTGCTCGGCGGGCCGGCCGTCGCTCAGGGCAATCTCCGCGGGACGGCTCTGGTGGTCATGGCAATCGCCGTGCCGCTGCTCATCACGTCGATGTCCTTCGCGGCGAGGAATTCGGCGCGAGCCGTCGTGGGATGGCTCGGAGCTGTGGCGTATCTCATCTACCAGTCCGTGCTGTTCCTCTTCGCCACGCCGTTCAACGGCCTGTTCCTGATCTACGTCGCCATGCTTTCACTCGGATTCTGGTCTGCCGTGGTGGTGATGGTGCAAATCGATCTGACCGGCTTCAGCGCGCGAGTCGACGCGCGCCTGCCTGCACGGGGCATTGCGATCTACGCGCTCGCGCTGGCCGCTCTCAATGCGCTGGTCTGGCTTCGGACGATCGTTCCGGCCATGTTCAGCGACTCACCGAGTGCCTTCCTGCAAGGTTCGGGAGCGACGACCAACGCCGTGTTCGTCCAAGATCTGGCGGTGTGGCTGCCGCTCCTCGTGATGTCGGCGATCTGGTTGTGGATGCGGCGGCCGCTCGGCCAGCTGCTCGTCGGTGCGATGCTCGTCACGCTCGTGCTCGAGAGCATCGGCGTCGCCACTGATCAGTGGTTCGGCGCGATGGCCGACCCGAGCACGCCGTTCGCTTCGATGGGCGCGGTGCCCCTGTTCCTGGCACTCGCCGTCATCGGCGCGGTCCCGCTCTGGATCTTCGTCCGCCATCTGGATGCGGCGCGCGCCGCACCGGCCACCGAGCGAGCCGGCGCATGACCGCCGGATCGACGCAGCGTCTCGCGTCGGTCGACGAGGCGAATCTCGTGCTCGACCACGCGGGGCAGGTGAACGTATTCCTGATCGCCGGTCTCCTCGCCCCGGGCGGGTTCGTCGGAGTCGACGGCATCCCTGACCTGGATGCGCTGCGCGCAACGGTCGGTGAGCGGATCGCCTCGTTGCCGCAGCTGCGTCGCATCGCGGCGATCGCTGGTTGGCGGCATCGATGGGCAGATGCGTCGCCCGACCTGCAGCACCACATCCGCAGCGCTGACCCCGTGGACGGGCTGCCTGGACTCATGCGTCTCTGCGGGGAGCTGATGGGCATGCCTCTGCCCCGAGATCGTCCGCTCTGGGAACTCCTGATCGTTCCGGGGGCCAGCGCGGACGGGGTGGGAATCGTGCTGCGCATCCATCACGCGATCGCTGACGGGATGGCGGCGGTCGAGATCGCGCAGCGGCTCTTCGATCGCGACGACGACTCGGCGCCTGCCGCGACTCCGCCTTCGCCCCTGACGCACGACAGCGTGGCACCACGCAGGAGAAATGCGCTCGCGAGGCTCGGCGCCAGTCTGCACCGCATCCGGATGACGCTGAGCGGCCGGGAGGTCGGATCGACCGTGCTGCTCGGCGACCGCGGCCCGAACCACGGCGTCGCGTTTCTCAGCGCTGATCTCGACGCACTCCAAGCGCATGCGCGAACGATGGGTGCGACGGTGAACGACGCGGTGCTCGCCGCTGCAGCATCCGGCTACGCGGCCGCTCTCGCTGCCGCCGGCGAAGGAGTCCCCGTCCTTCTGCCGGTGTCGGTCCCCGTCGCGCTGCCGCGCCGGGGGTCGGCGGCGAATCGCGTCGGGATCATGCTGGTTCGTCTGCCACTCGGCGAGTCCGACCCGGACGAGCGACTCCGGCTCATCGCCGTTCAGACGCGCGCCGAGAAGGTCACCGCGCGGTCGCAGGGCACGCTCGAGTTCATGCGCGGCCCTGTCGGAGCGCGGATCATGGATCGCCTCGCAAGGCGTCAGCACCTGGTCGGAGGGTTCGTCACGACTGTTCCGGGTCCGGCGGGGGTCCTCCGGCTCGGTGGCGCACGGGTGGCCGCGATCTGGCCCGTCGCGGTGCTCGCAGCTGACGTTCGCCTCGGCGTTGCGGCGGTGTCGTATGACGACCGGCTGTGCTGCGGCATCCACTACGACGCGGGAAGCGTGCCCGGGGCGGCGTTCGCGACAGCCGTGCAGCACGAGCTGGACCGGATGGATGGAGCGCACGCGCTCCGCTCCGCGGCGGCCTGACCGGATGACGGGACCTTCGGCCCTTCCGGTGGGCGTACCGTCGGCGTGGACTGGGAAAGGAGAACGAAGGAGCAGACATCCATGAACACTTCGACCGACAACACGCGCACTCCTTCCGAGGGCGCCGCGCGCAGCACGCCTGGCACCGTCGAGCACCTTTCGACGGCAGAGTGCTGGGAGTTGATCGAGGCAAGATCGTTCGGCCGCCTCGCGGTCGAGGCGCTCGACGGGATCCCCGACGTCTTTCCGCTGAACTACACGGTGCATGACGGATCGCTCTACATCCGCTCGGCCCCCGGCTCGAAGCTCATGGCCATCGTGGTGCATCCCGTGGCGGCGTTCGAGATCGACGGCGAAGACGACGGATTCCACTGGAGCGTCGTCCTCCGAGGTGCCGTGCGCCGACTCGTGATCGACAAAGAGATCCGCGAGTCCGGTGTGCAGGACCTCGTGTCGTCGAGCCCCACCACGAAGTACAACTACATCTGCGTGACGCCCGCCACGGTTTCGGGCCGGCGATTCGCCTCGTCATCCGGTAGGACGTCGGAGTCGGAGGATGCGGCGATCCTCAAGCAGCCGATCGGCGCACAGGAACCGACGCGACCCTACGAAGAAACCGTTGAGTGGCCTGATCCGGCCTCACCCCGCGTCGAACGACCGATTGCGATCGCGCACTTCCCGCCTCGATAACCTGTCCGATCGCGTCGGCTGACCAGCGCCACGCTCCCAGGGAGCCCTCTGGTTCGCTGCGCCTCGGCAGGGGATCGGGGCCAAGGCCAAAGGTCCAGACACACTCGGGATCCGGAAAGTCCCTGTCTGCTATACCTTGACCACGAGCGTAACCGGCGGCAAAGGACCGATCCCATGACTGAGCACGCGCCCCTCTTCGAAAATCCCGACCGAAATCTTGCGCTCGAACTCGTGCGTGCGACCGAGGCTGCGGCCATCCGTGCCACCCCGTTCATCGGACATGGCAACAAGAACGCCGCCGACGGCGCGGCGGTGGATGCCATGCGCAAATTTCTCGGCACCGTCAACTTCTCGGGCACCGTCGTGATCGGCGAGGGAGAGAAAGACGAGGCTCCGATGCTGTACAACGGCGAGGTCGTCGGCAACGGCCGCGGACCCGCGTGCGACATCGCGGTCGATCCGATCGACGGCACGTCGCTGACCGCCGCCGGCCGGCGCAATGCCATCTCGATGATCGCCGCCGCCGACCGCGGATCGATGCTCGACGCGTCCAGTGTCTTCTACATGCAGAAGCTCGTCGCCGGTCCAGACCTGGTCGGCGTCGTAGACATCCGGCTTCCGATCGGGGAGAACTTGCGTGCAATCGCGAACGCACGTGGACGAGCCGTGTCGGAGCTTCAGGTCGCCGTTCTCGATCGGCCGCGACACGAGGATCTCGTTCGCGACATCCGGGCCGCCGGCGCCGGCACCCGCCTGCTCCTGGATGGGGATGTCGCGGGTGGAATCGATGCCGCCAGTGTGGACGGGCTCTTCGATATCTGTGTCGGCACCGGCGGGAGCCCCGAGGGAGTCGCCACAGCCTGCGCAATCAAGGCGCTCGGGGGAGTGATCCAGACGATCCTCGCGCCGCAGTCCGACGAGGAGCGCCAGCGCGGCCTCGATGCGGGCCTCAAGTTCGACCACGTGTACGAGGCGGACGAGCTCGTCAAGAGCGACAACACCTTCTTCGTCGCCACCGGAGTCACCGATGGCAACCTCGTCAGCGGCGTTCGCCGGCGCGGCCACATCATCAGGACCGAGAGCATCGTGCTGCGCTCGCACTCAGGCACGATCCGGCGCGTTATCGCCGATCACCTCGCCGAGCGCTGGCTGGACGACTGATTCCGACCCCGGGTGTATCACCCAGGCCCGATCACGCTCTATCAAGACATCGAGTCCCGTTCGCGGACGTCGCCGGAGGACTACTACTCTGGCGAGGTCTATGGACCCCACCTTGGTCGGAGTGTGCATCATGGTCGATGGAAATGCCGCGGCACAGAGTCTTCTCGCGCTTCCCAGGTGCGATATCGGCAAGTGCTTGCAGCACGTGTGGCGAGCGTATGCGGACCACGGCGCCTCGGTTTCCGGCTTGTGGCCCACGGCCTTCGCCGCGTGGACGGACTCGCCGGGCAAGCACGAGGGTGATCGGAATCCGCCCGCCGGCGTTCCGGTGTGGTGGGGTGAACGGATAAACCCTTCGCCCGGCGATCGCAATGCTCATGCCGGCGATGTGGTGATCAGTCTCGGCGGCGGCAGAGTGGCAGCCACTGACTTTCCCGGCAACACACAGGTCGGCACCACGACTCTCGATGCCCGCCAGAACCAGATCAGGCGAATCTATCTCGGCTGGACCGAGACCATTCTGGGCGTACCCATCGATGGGATCGCCCAAGGGGTGCTTGCGGAGGTACCTCAACGACCGAAGGAGAAGAACATGTCGTACTCACTAGTCCCTCTGTCGAACAGCGACGAAATCCACGTCGTCTCGCTCATCACGGGCATACAGGCTCACATCAAGAACCCGGTTCACCTGAATCTGCTGAATCGCGTCAAGAAGAACGAATTCAACGACGAGATGCGTCAGCGAGAGCTCGACATCGTTCGCGGGTACCTCACCGCGATCAACCCGCCGCCGCACGTCGAGATCGACGCTCAGGCCCTCGCGGATGCGTTGTCGGACATCAGCGAGGATGTCGATCCGGCTACGGTCTCGGATCGGGTGAACGACGCGATCACAACGAACTCCAGAATTGCCGACGCCGTCGGCGACGGAGCCC
This sequence comes from Microbacterium pumilum, assembly GCF_039530225.1. Classification (NCBI taxonomy): domain Bacteria; kingdom Bacillati; phylum Actinomycetota; class Actinomycetes; order Micrococcales; family Microbacteriaceae; genus Microbacterium; species Microbacterium pumilum. The sequence goes on along the minus strand of NZ_BAAAOH010000001.1, from coordinate 4,433,868 downwards.
TCAACAACAGACTGTGATCGTCGGCTTCTCGCTTCTCGCCTCGCCTCGTCGCGTCGCGTCGCGTCGCGTCGCGTGTGTCGGGAGTGTCGTCACCCCACCGGCGTGACGCGCAGCCAGACGAAGCCGTGCGCCGGCATCGTCATCCCGTCAGTGAGGTCGACGGGGGACTTCGTGACGATGTCTTCGGCGTCGCCCTGGAATCCGCTCAAGGTCATCGGTTCGATCCTCGCCGGATCGTCGCCGACGTTGGCGAGGACGAGGATGCAGGGAGATGCCGCATCCGCTCCTGGTCGCTGGTAGCCGAGCACCGCCGGATGGTGCGCATCGAAGCCGATCAGCTCGTTGCCCGCGAACTCCGGTGTCGATCGCCGCGCCCGGATGAGCGCCGAGAGCCGTCCGTACACCTGGCCGGGCACCGTCGCGGGGTCGTCGCGCTGCGCGTACCGGTCGGCCGGATTCGCGGGTCGATGCACCCAGCGGCTGTCGTCGGCGGTTGCCGGATCGACGACGTAGCTGTAGTCGTTCAGCTGTGCGACCTCGTCGCCGAGATAGATGAGCGGCACGCCGCCGGTCGACAGTGCGATCGAGTGGGCAAGGATGACGCGATCCACGCCGCCTGCGTCGTCCGCCTCGATGCCGGCGAGAGACGCCGTGGTGCCCGTGACGCGGGCGTCGCCCGTCTTCGGATTCTCCTGGAACGGAACCCCTCGCGCGAACGTCCCAGGCGCACGACCGACGAAGAAGTCGTTGAGGAACCGCCGGTGGCTGTAGCCGTGGATGCCGAGCTCCGCGGCATCCTCGTCGGCGAACGTCCAGCCGATGTCGTCATGGCTGCGCACGTAGTTGACCCACGAGGTGCCCGACGGCAGGGCGTGGCGCCGCTCGAGCGCCTGCTGCAGCAGGCGGGGGTCTCGGGTGGCGAGCGCCTCCCATGTCAGGGCCATTTGCAGCGGGTTGTACGACAGCTGACACTCCTCGAGCGAGATGTACTCTACGACCTCGTCGGGGTGCACGATCGCCTCGGACTTGAAGAGCAGGCAGGGCGCCGCCATCCGCAGCACCTCGTTGAACGCGCGCAGCAGCAGGTGGGCTTCGGGTAGCGACTCGCACGGCGTGCCGAGTCGCTTCCAGATGAATGCGACGGCATCCATGCGCAGGATCTCGACGCCCTGGTTCGCGAGGAACAGCATCTCGCCCGCCATGGCACGGAAGACTGCGGGGTTCGCGTAGTTCAGGTCCCATTGGAAGTGGTAGAAGGTCGCCCAGATCCAGCGACCGTCATCCAGCTGCACGAAGGCGCCTGGGTGGTCGTCGGGAAAGATCTCGCGGACGGTCTGCTCGTAGGCGTCGGGCATCGTGCGATCGGGATAGATGAGGTAGAAATCCTCGAACCCGGGCTCGCCCGCGATCGCCTTGCGCGCCCAATCGTGCTCATTGCTCGTGTGGTTGAAGATGAAGTCGACGACAAGCGAGATGTCGGCCGCCCGGAGCTCAGTCGCGAGGTGGGCGAGTTCAGCCATCGTGCCCACGCGCGGATCGACTCGACGGTAGCTCGAGACCGCGTAGCCGCCGTCCGAGTTGCCCTCCGGGCTCTCGAAGATCGGCATCAGGTGCAGGTACGAGAGGCCGAGCTCCTGGAAGTACGGGATCTTCTCGCGGATGCCGGCGAGCGAGCCTGCGTAGCGGTCGACGTAGCAGACCCCACCCAGCATCCGCTCGGACTGGAACCACTCCGGGTCGACGTCACTGCGGTCATCGCGCGCCCTGAGCTCGAGGGGCCTCGCATTCCACGATGCCGACGCCTCCGCGATCACGGCCGAGAGCTGTTCGACACCGTCGTCGCGCTCGCCGTACAGCGTGAAGAACAGCCGGTGCAACGTGGGGAAGTGCGCGTGGAAGCGATTCAGGAAGACCGGATCGTAGATCGTCGCGTCGCGGCGGGCCAGGTCGAGAACCTCCTGGATGTCGCTCGTCGAGTCGGCGCTCAGTCGTGGCATGCTCCTCCTAAGTTCGACTCCCGACGGTCGGAGGCCCCCGGAGCATCACCAGGCTATTGCGATGGGGTCGCCGGATGCGACGCGCGAGTGACAGAATTTCAGGGACCGAAGGTGGAACATGAGGCTCCAGCAGATCGCTCAGCACGCCGAGGACCTCGGTCGCGCCGCGGACTTCTACCGCGTGCTGCTCGAGGCCGAGCCGCTGGCGCGGTTCGATGAGCCAGGTCTGCTCTTCTTCGAGCTGGACGGGGTGCGGCTGCTGCTCGACCGCAACGCGCCGACATCCCTCATCTACCTGTACGTCGACAACGTGCACGAGACCCTCGAGCGACTCGGTGGCCTCGCCGATGTCGTGTCGCACCCGCATGTGATCTTCCACCACCACGATGACACCCTCGGCCCGGCCGAGCACGACGAGTGGCAGGCGTTCATCAGGGATTCCGAAGGCAACACCGTCGGGTTGATCGCGTTCCAGCGGCCATAGTGCGGCCCAGTGCGGGTGTCGGTGACTTCCGGGCCGATCAGCCCTGGCAAATCCCAGCACTCTGCCTGTCGACACACGTCGGATTCGCGCATCCTGCTCGTCACCTGAGTGGATTGCCGGGCACTATGCGCACAGGGCGTAGTCTGGCGGAGTGAGCGCATACGTCTCGGCGTTCGAGCTGTTCTCCATCGGAGTAGGACCCTCGAGCTCCCACACGGTCGGCCCGATGAGGGCGGCCCTCGACTTCGCGACCCGTCTGCGCGAAACGGGAGCGCTCGACCAGGTGGCGCGCGTCACGTGCACCCTGTACGGATCGCTCGGCGCGACGGGTATCGGCCACGGCACCCCAGACGCCGTCGTCGCGGGACTGCAGGGCCTGGCTCCCGAAACCGTGGATCCGGATGCCGTTCGCGCGGCGTGGAGCGAGTGGCCCGACGGTGAGCAGCTCGTGCTCGACGGCGCGCACGCCGTGCCGTTCTCGAAGGCCGACATCGTCTTCGCCCCGCGAACGCGTCTGCCCGGACATCCGAATGCGATGACGCTCGAGGCATGGGGCACGGATGCCGCACCCGCCGCGTCACCGAACAGCGACGATGCCGCACGAGCGGCGATCGGAATACGGGCGACGGGCAGCGCACCCGCTCAGGCGCCGATCGTCGCGAGCGACCAAGGACTCCTGTCGCGAGAGACGTACTACTCGGTGGGGGGAGGGTTCATCCGGCGCGACGGGGATCCTTCGACAGGCTCGGGGACCGCGTCGAGCAAGCCCGCGTATCCGCTCGACTTCGCCAGCGCGGACGCGCTCATCGAGCTGTGCGACGAGCGCGGCATCACGATCGCCGAGGCCGCCCGCATCAACGAAGAGGCGCTGCGCAGCGACGAAGAGATCGCCGCCGGGCTCGACGCCATCTGGGACACCATGGCCCGATGTGTCGAGGCGGGTCTGCACGTCGACGGTCTGCTGCCAGGCATGCTCCAGGTCAAGCGGCGGGCATCGGCGATCCGCGAACAGCTCGAAGCAGCGGAGGCCGATGGGCGCAGGGAGCTGCCGGGGGAGTGGCTCGGCGCCTTCGCCCTCGCGGTCAATGAAGAGAACGCCGCGGGTGGGCGCGTGGTCACCGCACCGACCAACGGCGCCGCCGGCATCCTGCCCGCCGTCGCCATGTACTGGTGGCGATTCCTCGCCGACTCAGGGCTCGGTGCAGGCAACGCCGTGACCCCGTACGGTGAGCTCGTCGGCAGCGCGCTCCTCGGCTTCTCCGCGCCGGCGGGCCCGCTCGACCCCGATCCGATCGACGAGGAACTCGTGGCCGAGGCGAACCGCCGGCGCGGCATCCGTCGCTTTCTGCTGACCGCGACCGCGCTCGGGTCGCTCTTCAAGGCGAACGCGTCGATCTCGGGCGCCGAAGGCGGGTGCCAGGCCGAGGTCGGCTCGGCGTGCGCGATGGCCGCCGGCGGGCTGACCGCTGTCATGGGTGGCACCAACCGCCAGATCGAGAACGCCGCCGAGATCGCGATGGAGCACCACCTCGGCCTGACGTGCGACCCCGTCGGCGGGCTCGTGCAGATCCCGTGCATAGAGCGCAACGCCATCGCCGCCTCGACCGCCGTGACCGCCGCCCGGCTCGCGTTGCGCGGTGACGGGTCGCACTACGTGTCACTCGACACGGTCGTCGAGACCATGCGGCAGACCGGCATCGACATGTCGACGAAGTACAAGGAGACCAGCGAAGGCGGTCTCGCGGTCAACGTCATCGAGTGCTGACCGATGCTGGCCCGGTTCGTTCTGGGCGAACAGAAATCTCATTAGCACTCGGGATGCCAGAGTGCTAGTCTGGGCGTAGTTGAGTCGAGTCGGCTCAACTCTACGAACGAGAGGAGATTCCCATGGCCACCTATGACCCCAGCCGAGACTTCGACCGCCTCGCGTCAAGTCTCTTCGACACGCGCAGAGGCCCGCGCCGAATGCCGATGGACCTGTACCGCGATGGCGACCACTACGTCCTGACCGCCGATCTGCCGGGTATCGACCCCGGTTCGGTTGACATCGACGTCGACGGTCAGCTGCTCACGATCCGCGCGGAGCGGACGCTGCGCAACGGCGACGACGTCAAATGGATCACACGCGAGCGAGAGGCCGCCAGCTTCCTGCGTCAGCTCAACCTGGGGCAGGGCATCGACACCGAGCGCATCTCGGCGAACTACAGCAACGGCGTGCTCAGCGTCACGATTCCGGTGAGCGAGCGGGCAAAGCCGCGCAAGATCGAGGTCATGTCAGGCAGCGATGCCTCAGTGATCCAGGCGCACGAGAACGCCGAGGAGCCGCAGCCGATCGACCAGTGACCGGTCGACACCGAGTCGAATCACGCTCCACTCTGGGAGCCGCTCCCGCCTCGCGACGGGGGCGGCTCCGGCATTTCCACGAGCAACCGGGCGTCGCCCGCTGCGTGGGCGCGTTCTAGGCTGACGCCATGCCCGAGTACGCCGTCCCCACGCCCAAGCGGCGCCGTGGTCGGCCGCGCGGCGGCGAGTCCGGCGCGCGCGATCGGATCATCGCCTCGGCCATCGAGGAGTTCGGCGAACTCGGCTACGACGGTGCGACGATGCGCGGGATCGCGGCGCGGGCCGGCGTGGATGCCGCATTGCTCCACCACTACTTCGGCACGAAGGCCGACCTGTTCGCCGAGACGGTGGGTGCGCCGATGCGGCCGGATGTCGACATCCCGGCCCTGCTTGCAGGACCTCGCGACGTGCTGGGCGAGCGCATCGTGCGCTACGTGCTCGAAGCGTGGGAGCGCCCCGAGACCCGCAAGCGCGGTGTCATGCTGCTTCGGGCGGGCATCGGCAACCGACTGGCGACACCGCTGCTGTCGGAGTTCCTGCAGCGCGAGCTGTTCTCGAGGATCGCCGCCCGACTCGACACTCCGGATGCCGCGCTCCGTGCCTCACTCGTCGCGGGCCAGCTGGCGGGGCTGCTCATCACCCGCTATCTGCTGCAGCTGCCGGCGGTGACCGAGGCGACCGTCGACGAACTCGTCGCGCGCGTGGGACCCACCGTGCAACGCTATCTTCTGGAGTGATTCGGCTCGAAGCTCGGAAGGGAATCGCATGTCGTTCCAGGCATACCTCGACAACATCGAAGACAAGACGGGTCTCACGCCACGCCAGTTCATCGAACTCGCCACGGCCAAGGGCTTCGGACCCGGCACGAAGTCCAACGAGATCGTCGCATGGCTCGACGAGGACTACGGCCTCGGGAGGGGACACGCCATGGCTCTCGTGTACGTCATCACGAAAGGCGACAAGATCGACTCGAAGCACGTGGGCACCGGCACCGCGCACAGCGACCCGTCCGACACGCTGTGGCTCGACGGCAAGGCGACCAAACCCGCAACGTGACCCGCCTGCGGCCTCTTGACCCGCTGTTCAGCGCACGAGCATAATTCAACGTGTGATGAATAACACGCCCGCGAATGCGGTCGAAGTGCGCGATCTGAAGGTCCGCCGCGGCACGACCCAGGTCTTCGACGGATTGCAGCTCGACATCCCGCGGGGCCAGATCACGGGTCTGCTCGGTCCTTCGGGGTGCGGCAAGACCACGCTGATGCGCTCGATCGTGGGCGTGCAGAAGATCGACAGCGGCGACGTCACGGTGCTCGACGATCCAGCGGGCACGAGCCCGCAGCGGCGACGAGTCGCCTACGACACGCAGGCCGCATCCGTCTACGGCGACCTCACCGTCAGTCAGAACCTGCGCTACTTCGCCCGGCTGATCGGAGCGCCTCGGTCGGATGTCGATCGAGTCATCGGGCAGGTCGGGCTGCGCGGTCACGCCGACCAGACCATCGCGTCCCTCAGCGGTGGAGAGGAGAACCGCGTCTCACTCGCCGTCGCGATGCTCGGCTCACCGGAGCTCCTGGTGCTCGACGAGCCGACGGTGGGTCTCGACCCGGTGCTGCGCGCCGAACTGTGGACGCTGTTCCGCGCCCTCGCCGATGGCGGCGCGACGCTCGTCGTCTCGAGCCACGTCATGGACGAGGCGCTGCGCTGCGATCGGCTGGTGCTCATGCGGGCCGGGCGCATCATCGCCGACACGACTCCTGCCGGGCTGCTGGCCGAGACGGGCACGGATGACCCGGATGCCGCGTTCCTGGCGCTCGTCGAGCGGGACGAGGCCGCCGGGCACCACGCAGCGCCGGATGTCGACACGGTCGAGGACGCGGATGCCGAGGCGGCTCCCGGTGCGGACACGACTCCGTCCCCCCACACCGAGCCCGAGCATCCGCTCACCCGGCGGGAGCTGCGCGAGGCACACGAGTCCGGTGAACACCACGCGCGCGAGAACGAGGAGGGCGAGCGATGAACGCGACGCTCACCTTCGCCACCGCCGGCCGTGTGCTGCGGCAGCTCAGCCACGATCCGCGATCGATCGTGCTGATGCTCGTCGCGCCCGGCCTGCTGGTCGGACTGTTCGCGTGGCTCTTCAGCGAACAGGAGGGCGTCTTCAACATCTACGGCGGACCGATACTGGGCCTCTTCCCGTTCATCGTGATGTTCCTGATCACCTCGATCACGACCCTGCGCGAGCGTCGGTCCGGCACGCTCGAGCGGCTCATGACCACGCCGATCGGAAAAGCCGACTTCATCGTGGGATACGGACTCGCGTTCGGTCTCATGGCGACGCTGCAGGCGACGATCACCGTGACGTTCGCCGTCTGGATCTGCGGACTCGAGGTCGAGGGCGATGTCTGGCAGCTCGGACTCGTCGCCGTGATCGACGCGATCCTCGGCACCGCGCTCGGGCTGCTCGCGAGCGCCTTCGCGCGCACCGAGTTCCAGGCCGTGCAGTTCATGCCGCTCATCGTCTTTCCGCAGATCCTGCTCGGCGGCCTCTTCATGCCGCGCGATCAGATGCCTGAGGCGCTCTACGTCATCTCCAATTTCCTGCCGCTCAGCTACGCGATCGACGCCATCAACGCGGTCACCGCGGGCGACGACGAATGGGAGGTGTACGGACCGATCCTCGTCGTCGTGGGGTTCGCCGTGGGCTCGCTGATCCTCGCGTCGCTGACGCTCCGGCGGCGCACGCCCTGACGGCGGTGCACAATCTGACGTCGGTGAGCTGGCGTCAGCAGTCGGAAGCCGTCTTGCGCAGCTTCGCAGTCAGGTCGCGCAGCTGTGTGAGCTCCTCATCGCTGAGCAGCGACATCCGCTCCGCGATCGCCTTCCCATGGAGAGACGCGACCTTGCGGAATGCCGCGGCACCCTGCTCGGTCGCTCGGACGAGGGCTCCGCGCCCGTCTTCGGGGTCGGGGCATTTCGAGATCAGGCCGCGCGCTGCCATGCGGTCGACGAGCCGTGAGACGCTGGGCTGGCTGATCAGCATGTTGGCCGTGACATCCCGCAGCCGAGCGGTCATGTCGGCGCCGCGGGTCACCGTGAGGAGTACGTCGTACTCGCCTTGGCTGAGCCCGTCGCCGAAGTCGCCGCTGATCTCTTCGAACACCTCGTGCTGCGCGCGGAAGAGACTCTCCCAGGCATCGATGGCGAGGCGGCGATCGGTCATACGCACAAGAGTACGGCGAACCCGGGGGCCATAGGCTGAGCGAGTGACGATGGCACAGCACGCACCGAGGCGCGCGGCCCCGTGGTGGCGCGTCGTCGTGTTCGCCGTCGTCATGCTCGCCGTTCCGGGAGCACTGCTCGCCGCCTGCAGCATCGACTCGTCCGCCGAGGTCGACGCACTCGGGATTGCAACCGACGTCAACGACTTCACCTTCGACAGCATGGATGTCGAGTACGAGCTCGGCCGGGCCGAAGACGGCACGAGCACGCTGCGGGTGGTCGAGACCATCGTCGCCGTGTTCCCGGAGTACGACCAGAATCACGGGATGCGGCGGAGCCTCGACGAGTCGTACCTCGGGGTGCCCCTGCATCCACAGCTCGTGTCGGTCACCGACGGCGACGGAAATCCCCGCAACGCCGAGGTCGAGTCGGAGGATGACGTCTACTCGATCACCTCGCGATCCGACGGGTTCGTCCACGGGCCGCAGACCTACGTGTTCACCTACACGTTGGAGAACGTCGTGCGCGCGTTCGAGGACACCGGTTCGGACGAGTTCTACTGGGACGTCAACGGCACGCAATGGCAGCAGCCGTTCGGCGAGGTGAGCGCGAGAGTGACCATGCCCGCCGAGTTGGATGCCGCACGCACCGGTCAGCAGGCCTGCTACGTCGGCTACCAGGGCTCGTCCGACACGTGCGAGATCGGCGACAGCGACGGTGCCGTCGTGGCGAGTGCGGACGCCGTCGCGCCGTACCAGACCATGACGATCGCGATCGGCTTCGAGCCCGGCACCTTCACGCCGTTCGACGGGTCGTACCTCGCCTCGCCATGGGGTTGGCTGCAGGCCTTCGCCGGACTCGGGCTCGCCGGCGCATTCGTGTTCGCCGGCGTGACGCGGGCGCGCAAGCTGCGCGACGACCCCGGTCGCCCGACGATCATCGCCGAGTACACCCCGCCTCGCGGCATCGATGCGCTCGAGAGCGCCGTGCTGCTGGGTCTCACCACCAAGGCGATTCCGGCCGAGGTTCTCGAGCAGGCCGTGGTCGGCAGCATCCGCATCGTCGAGGGGGAGCGCAAGTTCTGGGGCGGGGTCAAGCTCAAGGCGGTGCTGGTCGACCCGACGAAGGCCGACGGTGACGGGCAGATGCTGCTCGACGGGCTCTTCTCCACCGGAATGCCGGGCGAGGAGTTCGAGTTCGGCCGGACCGACACGCGGTTCTCGACGGCGGCGCAGAAGATCCTCAAGGCGGCGAACCAGGAGCTCTTCACGCGCGGCCTGCGCCGCAAGGTGCCGGCGACAGTGCGGGCACTCCCCATCCTCGTCGCGGCGGTGTTGGCCGCTCTGGTCATCGTATTCGGCTTCTTCGCCCTCGACAACGCGGTGGATCCGGTGCTGCCGATCTGTCTCATCGTCGGGGCCGCGGTCGTGGAGTTCATCATCATCGGAATGATGAGCCGCCGGCCCCTCACCGCTGCCGGCGCCGAGACCCGGGACCACCTGCGCGGGCTCAAGGAGTTCATCGAATGGGCTGAAGCCGACCGCATCCGCATGCTGCAGTCACCCCAGGGTGCCGAGCGGGTGCAGATCGACAGCCGCGATGTGCGCCAGATCCTGTGGCTGTACGAGCTGCTGCTGCCGTACGCGGTCGTGTTCGGGCAAGAGAAGCAGTGGGCGAAAGAGCTCGCCGTGCTCTACGGTCAGGGCAACTCGCCGACCTGGTACGTGGGCACGAGCGGGTTCAGCGCGAGCTCGTTCTCGTCGGGCATCTCGACGCTCTCATCCAGCACATCGTCGTCTTCGTCGACCTCCGGCGGTTCGGGCGGCGGAGGCTCGGCGGGTGGCGGAGGCGGTGGCGGAGGCGGCGGGGGAGTCTAGAGCCGGCGCCGTCGCGCTGCGGCCAAGGGCGGGGGCACGTCGACCATGTCCCAGTTGTCCCGGTTCCGGGGTGCCGGATCCGGGCGGAAGTGGGACATGCTCACTGGGCGGGTGGCTACACCCGGTGCTCGCGGTAGTAGTCGAGCAGCGCGCGGGTCGAGGCATCCTGCGCGTCGAACGCGGCAGCATCGCCCTCGAGGGCCGGTGCGATCTGCAGCGCCAGCTGCTTGCCGAGCTCGACGCCCCACTGGTCGAACGAGTTGATGCCCCAGATCACACCCTGCGTGAAGGTGATGTGCTCGTAGAGAGCGACGAGTTCGCCCAGCACCCGCGGAGTGAGGGCCGGAGCGAAGATGGATGTCGTGGGCCGGTTGCCCGCGAACGTCCGCGCCGCGACGAGCGGTCCGGTCGTGCCCTCGGCCTCGACCTCTTCGGCGGTCTTGCCGAACGCGAGAGCCTTGGTCTGCGCGAGGAAGTTCGCAAGGAACAGTCCGTGCACATCCCGTCCGTCGGCCTCGAGCGGGAAGGCCGGATTCGCGAACGCGATGAACTCGGCCGGGATCAGCTGAGTGCCCTGGTGGATGAGCTGATAGAACGCATGCTGGCCGTTCGTTCCCGGCTCGCCCCAGAAGATCTCGCCGGTGCCGGTCGTCACGGGGGTGCCGTCCCATCGCACCGACTTGCCGTTCGATTCCATCGTTAGCTGCTGCAGGTAGGCGGCGAAGCGATGGAGTTGCTGCGCGTAGGGCAGCACGGCGTGCGTCTGCGCCCCGAGGAAGTTGTTGTACCAGACGTTCAGCACGCCCATCACGACCGGCACGTTCTGGGCCAGCGGTGTGGTGCGCACGTGCTCGTCCACTGCGTGGAAGCCCGCCAGCACTTCGCGGAACGCCTCCGGCCCGAGCGTGATCGCAAGCGAGAGCCCGATGGCAGAGTCGACCGAATAGCGGCCGCCGACCCAGTCCCAGAATCCGAACGCGTTCGCCGGGTCGATGCCGAAGGCCGCGACCTTGTCGAGGGCGGTCGAGACCGCGACGAAGTGGTGAGCGACGGCGTCGGTTCGGGATGCCTCGTCCTCCCCGATCGCGCCGGCTTCGGCGAGTCCCGCCCAGAGCCAGTCGCGCGCAAGTCGGGCGTTCGTGAGGGTCTCCAGCGTCGTGAAGGTCTTGGACGCGACGACGAACAGCGTTGTCTCGGGATCGAGGTCGGCCGTTTTCAGGGCGATGTCGGCCGGATCGATGTTCGAGACGAAGCGAGCCTGGATGCCGGCATCCGCGTAAGGCTTGAGAGCTTCGAAGATCATGGCCGGTCCGAGATCCGACCCTCCGATGCCGATGTTGACGACGTGCGTCACCGTTCTGCCGGTGATGCCCTTCCACTCACCGGAGCGGACGCGCTCGGCGAACGCATCCATCGCATCGAGCACGGACTGCACGTCGTGGTCGACATCCTGCCCGTCGACGACGAGCGGGGGAGTGGCACCCGGCGGCCGCCGCAGCGCGGTGTGCAGCACGGCTCGGTCTTCGGTCGTGTTGATGTGCTCGCCGGTGAGCATCGCGGCATACCGATCGGCGACGCCGGTCTGTTCGGCGAGCCGCACGAGCGACGCGAGGATGTCGTCGGTGACGAGGTTCTTCGACAGATCGACGTGCAGGTCGGCGACCGTGAGGGTCAGGCGACTTGCGCGGTCGGGATCATCGGCGAACCAGCCGCGCAGATCGGGCGCGAAGGCGGATCGGTGGGCGTCGAGTTCGGCCCAGGCGGTTGTGGCGGTTGCATCGATGGGAGCACTCACGCTCCCCACGCTAGACCCCGCCCATCGGCTTGTCGAAGAACCCCCGAGGTCGTTGAGCCTGTCGAAGCGTCCGACACCTCCGAACTCAGTACCAGCCCGACCCCTGTGAGTGCGACCAAGCCCCGCAGGGCGTGCCGTACGCAGCAGCGATGTACCCCAGGCCCCAGCGAATCTGCGTCGCAGCATTCGTCGCCCAGTCCGAGCCGGCGCTCGCCATCTTGTTGCCGGGCAGTGCCTGCGGGATGCCGGTGGCCCCGCTGGACGCGTTGTAAGCCTGGTAGTTCCAGCCCGACTCGCGGTTCCACAGCGAGTCGAGGCACGAGAACTGGTCGGCTCCCCAGCCGTACTCCGCGGACGCGATCTGTGCTCCGACCGCCCTGGCGCCATCCGGTGTGTTCGCTGCGGCGGCTGCCGCGGCGGCTGCTTCGGCTTCAGCTTTCGCCTTCGCGGCTGCTTCCTCGGCGGCCTTCTTGGCCTTCGCGGCGGCCACCTCGGCGGCTCGCTTCACCTTGGCCTTAACGAGGTGTTCGCGCAGCGTAGCGGTCTGCTCGTCGACGCGCTGCACTTCGCTCGCAGCCTCGTACTGCACGCCGGGAAGGAAGAAGAGCGGCAGCTCGTCCAGTGCCGAGAGCCGGTCGATCTGGTCGCGAAGGGCTGCGGTGTCGACCGTCGTCTTCTCGATGCCGACGTCCAGCCCGGATGCGGCGATATCCGCGGTCACGCTCTCGGCAGCCGCGAGCGACTCTTTCGCTGCAGCGAGGGAGACCTTCGCCTGCGCTGTGATCTCAGCCAGTGTCGCCGGTTCCACAGTCTCGGCGGGCGCCGGCGCGGCGATGAGAATCGTCGCTGCAACCGTCTCATCGGTCGCCGCGCCGACGGATGCCGAGGCCGATGCCGCGGTCAGGCCGGTCATCGCGATGACCGCGAGGGCGGCTCCGGCGGCGACGCTGGCAGTTGCGAGAGTATGACGGTGGATGGGGCGGGCAGGGCGAAGCGGGCGCGTTGAACGCATACGGAGGAGGGGTCCTTCGGGTCTTCGGCACCGGTGGCGTGCGCCGGTGTGCGCCCTCGGGTCGGGCACGAAGTCCCGAGTCTGACGGGGCTTTCTGGACGAAACCCCTGGCTTGCCTGGCAGGCACGTGTGAGCGACGTGGGCGAAAAGGCCAGATCAGGGGCTCAGTTTTCGGTGCATCGCGGCATCCGGGCAAGAGTAAGGGCCGGTCGGAGAGGCTCCCGACCGGCCCTTGTCCCTTGCACCAAGAGTGTCCTGCAATCACATGCGGTAGTTGCCACAGCAAACAACTTCCGTGCTTGCACTCTATAACGGACAGGTAACGGAAGGGAAGACCTGGGCGTTATCTTTTCGTGATTCTTAGCTGACGCATAGCCCGTTGCCAGGGAACGCGCGCGTGTGGCGCTGATCGTGCGTCAGCAGTCGGCCTTCGGCGACCGGTGCCAAGCTCATCGTGTCGTCGTCCGGGGTTGGTGGCTGGCCCGTATGGCACCCCTCCACTGCGAAACGCCTCGGGCGGGCTATGCGTGCGTGCAACCCCTGGAGGCCCCGAGCCGTGCTGTGCGTGCGTCCTGCGCGGATGTGTTGCGGGAGGTGTCACGCGGGCTAGCGTCGACCTCGAACCGTCCGATGCGCATCCAATCAGCGGGACTGTCCACAGAGTGACAACATTTGCTGCGCGCGCGGTGGCGACCCGCCAGACTGTGGGCATCAGTGTTTCCCGGTGTTCCCAGACCAGTCAGTGACGACCGTCTTGTGGTCCTCCGGCACATCATCATGGGAGGTACTCGTATGCCCGCACCCAGCGACCCGACAGTTGTAGTGATCGCGGCACCTGGACTATGAGGAGGTCCGAGAGGATCGCGGTGGTCGCTTCCAGCTTGGTCGTGGTCGGCCTCGTCGCGCTGGCCACTCCGCTGATCGCTGGCACTGTGTCCTGGGCCTCGGATACGGTTGCACATCGTCTGCAAGCCACGGCGCCCAAACCCACAGGCAAGCCGACCGCCGCATCCGCCGCCGGCATCCCGGATGGGTATGTGTTGATGGGGGACGGCACCTGGATCCCCGCAGGAGGACCTGGGGACTGTGCGGCGTCAAGCATGATCAGCATCACGCGGCTAGGCGAGGGACCCTTCACCGCCCGACTGCTTCAGCCGCAGAATCTCGTGGACATGGGCCCGCGCGAGTTCGCAGAGGGAAAGGTCGGGTACGCCGAAGACGGCAGGATCGCAACGTACACGGTGGCAGCGGGTGATGCACCGTTTGCGATCGGCGACCGGTTCTGCATCTACAACGGCCTCGCTATCCCAGACCTCAACGGACACGCGGGCTACGAGGCGATCCAACCTGGCGAGGTGCTCGTTCTCGACCCTGCCGCCGTTCCCGACTTCGAGTACGTGTACCCCTACTAGAGCAATCGCATCCGAGGACGTCGTATTGGTGATTGCTTGGCGTTGGGTTGTCGCAGTGGCTCTGATTGCCGTGACCAGCAGTCTTAGCGCCTGCACCGTTCACATCCCGTCCGTGGAAGCGCGGTCGCAGGGGGAGTCGGCGCTGACAACTCGGATGGAGGAGGCACTTGACGTGCTCGATCCGTTCGTGCCGAGTCTCTTGCGGGATCCCGAGTCGGTGCCCTCGTCGCTGACGCCGGAAGTCTCGGGGATCAACGTCATCGTGGGACTCGAGGATGTAACAGTTGGTGATGTGCCGGGGAAGACAACTCTCTACGGCCTCGAAGAGGACTCGGGATCCATCACGGCGCACCTGCTGGTTGAGGGTTACGGAGCGGCCGGAGGACGGATCACAGACGCGTCGGTCGGCCTCTACGGCTGCGCAACCGCCACCGGTACCCTTGGCGAGCCAATGCCGGACTGGAACCTCGACGACGAGGATTGCCCGCAATGGCTAAGCACCCTCCGCGCGCACACGCAATCTCGATACACCGAGACGTCCGTTGTCGCCGCTATCGAGGCCAACGCAGGGAAGTTAGTACGGATGACTGACCCCGGTGCGTCGTCACGACGAACCAGGAACAGATCGCCCCGCTGCAACTGCGTGCCGCGCAGGTCGTCTCGGAGCCAGCAGGCGCCCGCTGGAGGACCGACTATCGGGCGGCTATTTCGGCGAGTCGCTCTCGCAACTCGGCGCGAGCTCCGCGGTGTATTGACAGAGTGATACACGACAGATCATTCTGTACTATCTAATTGATACACGAAGGGCTGACTATGGCTGGGATCGCGCTTGTTGGTTATGTCCTCTGCGTCATGGTGGTGGTCGCAATCGTGTGGTTGATCGTGCGTCGTCGCCCGCAGCGCGGGGAGCCGCTCGCGCCGCCCGTGCGGTCGCTGCTCGATGCAGCCCGACGGAGAGCTGTGATCGCCGTCGTCGGCTCTGGTGTCGTGATCGTCGCGCTCTTCGTCGCCGGCTACTTCTTGAATGCGCTCGTCGGACTTCCGGTCGTCCTCGCTCCCGCGCTCGGCGGCGCCGCAGGCTTGCTGGTCTACTCCGCAACCCCGCCCCGCATACTCGCGGTCGACTCCGATGCCGCACGCGAAGCCTCGCTGACACGCCGAACGCCGCTGTCCTTCCTCCCACGGGTGGGGGCGGGCCTTCTTGCTGTGGCCGTGCTCCTTCAGATCGTGTTCCTCATCTTCACGGGCGCTACGTCAAGCCCGGACGAGTCTGGTCGCTACCGGATGATCGCGTTCCATACCGCGGACTCCGGCAGCGCGAGCGGCCCCTACGCGGGCTGGTTCTATGGCGTTCCACTCCTCGTGACGACGGTGATCCTCGTTGCGGCGACGCTCCTTGCGCTGTGGCGAGTCAGCTCCACACCAGCCCTGCCCCAGCGCGACCTCGCGGAAGTGGACGCAGGCTGGCGCCGGGCAACCAATCGGATCATCGTCGCCATCAGCAGCGCGGCACTGCTGCTCCAGTTCGGTGAAGTTGCCGTCCAGTCCGGTCTCGCGATCCGCAACGCCCATTTCGATGGAGTCCCCGCAGGTTGGGACACGATCGGTCAGGTCTTTGAAGGAGCAGGGCTCGCCATGATGATCGGCAGCATCGCCGGACTGACGCTTGCTGCGCTCTGGGCGTTCACCCTCCCCGACCTGTCCCTCATCCGCAAACCACGGGCGGCCGCCCACCGCGGCCACGCAGCGCTCGAGGGGAGCCCGCAATGATCACCCTCGATCCGCAAAGCACCGTCGTCCCCTTCGAACAGGTCCGCGGGCAGATCACCGACCTGATCCGCTCAGGCAATCTCACCGGCGGACAACGCCTGCCCGCTATCCGTCAACTCGCCGCCGACCTACGCGTCGCACCCGGCACCGTCGCGAAGGCCTACTCGATCCTCGAATCGGAGGGTCTCATCGAAACCAGCAGGACTCGCGGGACACGCGTTGCACCGGGCAACGCGCACCCCCAGAAGATCCAGCGCGCAGCAAAGCGATACGTGAACGCCATCGGTGACCTCGACCTTGACCAGACACTCAGCGCCGTCAGAACCGCCTGGCTCGCGATGCACACACCAACCCCCACCTCTCCGGCAGCCCAAGACGCCTGATACTCGCCCCACCGACACGACACGCCCTCCAACCCGGGCCCATCCACATACCCGCGCTCCAGCTGTCGCAATGAGGGACCGGCGTGCAGGCGGCTTGTAGAGATAGCGATCCCGTGGCCTTCGTCCGGCCGAGCTGCCTTGACGACCTTCACTGCGGTCCGTGGATTCGGCGGCGCGTGCGGGAGATCGACCGCAAGGTTCCCGTCGCTGGCCGGTGCTATCTGAGATCCCGGGGTTGGATCATCAACGCGTCGACGGTCGGCATGAACATTTGCACGCTTGGGTCGGCGCCACCGATCGCCAGGATGGTGCCGTCGGGCTGGACGGCGCAATCATGCGACACTCGCTGGGTGGGAAGTAGGACCTCGAGCATCTTCCAGCGGCCGCTGGCCGGGTCGAACACCTCCGTCGTGCGTCTTGCAGCGGTCGGGACGCCGCCTTCGGAGAACCCCCCGCCGACGACGACGATGACGGGTCGGTTTCTCAACTGTTGTCTCGACCGCGCAGGGCAGGGTACGAGACTCACGCAACGGGTTGTTGGAGCGCCAGGTGTCGGACTTCGGGTCGTATCGTTCGACAGTGGTAAGCGTCACGAAGTCAAAGTCATTGCCGCCGATGGCGTACAGATATCGGCCGGACGCTACCAGCCTGAACCGCTCCCGAGCCGTCGGCATCGGCGCAACGAGGCGTGGCTCACGCGGCACGAAGATGATCCGCCACCGAGTGGTTGGGAGGACGAAGGCCACCGTCTCGTCATCCAGCTCCGTAGCGAACTGGACGGAATCGCGGAAGTGCGTCCGGAGTTTCTGCTCTAATCCATGAGCGCCTGGTACGGCGTCAATCGGTCCGCCCACGACCGCTGAGGGGCTCACCAGGAGCGTTCATAGAGTGATCGACGTCATCGGCACGAGTGCGTCGTCCTCGGAGGATGCGGCTCGAGAAGCGATCAACACCGCGGCCGGATCGCTGCACGACCTCCGTGTCGCCGAGCCGACGAAGCATGACGTCGTCGTCGCGGAGGACGGAACGCTACCGTTCCGATCGCGGATCCAGCTCTCGTTCAAATACGCCCCGAGTAGACCGACTTGCCGGGCTAAAGCGCCTTGCGCATCTGCTGCGTCACGACGTCGTACCCCGCTGAGGTGTAGAGCAGGATGGCGGGGCGATTGGAGCCGAAGACGTCAACTCGAGCGCCCTGGCACCGGCATCCCGGGCCGCGGCTTCGACCGCCGACAACAGTGCGCGTCCGAGACCTGTGCCCCTCCGCGCCTCGATGACCTCGATGTCGTAGAGGAACGCGACATCGGGCGCCCCGCGCGGATGATCCAGGCTCACCCACGCGCGACCTACCGGCTGCCCTGCCGCGTCCAGTCCCGTGAGAAGCAGCATCCGCTCCGTCTGGAGGCCGTCGGGGAGGGCCTGCGCGTTCTCTTCGCGCGCTCGCTCAACCGCTCCCTCAGCTGCCCATCGGCCCGCCTCGACCTGCTCCCCGGCATACTCCTCTGCGGTGACGAGCTGCCACTCGTCGAACTCCGTGCGGGTCATCGGCCGCACCGTCACTGTCGCCATTCGTGATCCTTCACTCCCGCGCCGGGACGTCGTCGGTCGTCCGGGCACATTCTCGCGCAACCCGTAGGCCCGCCAGCGACGACACGTCGACGCGAGAATCTGCGCGGATGAGCACCGAGTAGCGGGCACGTATCCGCGAAGAACGTGTTCTCGATTGACCCTCCGCTTCTCAGGCCCACATGAGTTGCCCGAATCGGAGCCGCCTCGATCACTGGGCTGGCAACTCGACGCGCCGGTGCGAGTAGTCGTGAGTTGCGAGGTGCTCGTACCGCTCATGTAGGTCGTAGAGCATCTGGACGCACGTCCCATAGGAGGCGGCGAGCACGCGCCATGACGGGCTCATCTGCATCGTTGCCATCCGGTTCGGGCCGAAGTTGGTGAGCTGCTCTAGATCGGAGAGCGCCCGCATCGTGGCGGTCGACCCGTGAAGAAACGCTGATGCGATCTTCCAGACGACGAATGGCGAGTCAGGCGCATGCCCACCGGTGGTCCGTCCCAACGGCGGCGAGATGTCGATAAGGATGTCGCTCCACTGCGGGATACGTTTCAGCTCCACCTCGCGAAGCTGACTGACCGTGTTCTTCAGTTCGTTGAGCCGGTTCAGGAACTTGTCCAGCTCCGGCGTCGCCGCGTTTCGCGGTTGCCTTGTCAGCGTCGCCGAAAACTCGCGGGCGTCCTGGTCGTGGCTGAACTCTAGGTTCAGTGACCGATGGACACGCTTGTACTTCTTCTCGGGTCGCAGAAGCCAGCGCCCAAGCCCCGCCGCTTCGCAGGCCATTCGGATCAGCGCGTAGTGCGCGAACGGCCGCAGCGTGGCGGAGGCGTTGACCTCCTCGACTGTCAGGTCGTGGAACGCCTCCAGTGCGTCCCGCGCACGCGCGGAAGCCATCTGTACTTGGGTGGATATCGGAACGCGGGCGGGGTCCGTCGTCCACCGCCAGCATTGAGCCCGGCAGAGGATCGGGGTGGTCGCCGAGCCGCTGGAACCGCTGCACCGAGACCAGGAACACCGCGGAGGCAGCGTCGAGGTCATCGTCGTCTTCGATCCGGTCGTAGCGCGCATAGGTCGGTGACACGGCTTCATCGTATGGGGACCGACTTACGGGCGGCGATCAGAGGTCGAGCGACGTTGCTGCGTGGTTCCGCGCGGTTGAGTACGCTCGCCGATTCGGAACAGCTCACCCTGGACAACCCCCTCGAAGTGAATGGGGCCAAGATGCTGCTCCCACGGCCCAGAAAGTGGTGCTAGCCGGCAAAACGCCCGCTCCACTAAGCGCGAGGTCACCAACCATAATTCTCGATGGTGAAGTACACCTTGTAGTTCGCCCCGTCGCCACTAATCATGTCTGAGCTGACGTCGTACACGACGTTCCGGTCGGTCTTACGTGGCACCATGTACGACGTCACCAGAGTCTTGGCCGAGATCATCATTGATGTATCACCCAACACGTCGTCTTGGGAAGCGACAAGAGGCACGACCACGGCGGAGATTGCGGCTAATGCGCCTGCCACCGTGATCACGACCCCACCCGCAGCCGGAGTCGCCGCAAGGGATACGACAGTTCCCACGGCGCCCCCTACGGACGCGAACGCGCCAGCGATCTTTGCCTGAATTTCAGCAGGATCGCCCTGATCCTGCTCCATAGTGAAAACGGTGACTGAAAGATGGTGCCCCGGGCTGCCTGAATAGACCACCCAGCTGGGGTAGGGAAACGATCCGCCCGCATCTACATTTTGGTAATGCACGCCCGAGGATGTCCCCATGTTTGAGTCCCCGACATGCGACACGATGAAGTATGGCTCATCACTCCCGCTCAGCCGCGAAGTCTCGTTAAAGCAGTTCATTCCGGCATAGACGAGCTCAACATTCCCGACATTCACCGCTCCGGTGTCGGGCCACCAGTAGATCAGCCCCCTCTCGAACGCCTGATAGTAACCGTCGTCCGAGGTCCGCGCGACCTCACTGACGGCGCGTCCGATCGCGGCTCCTGCTCCAGGCAATGTCGCCCAATGGTCCTGGATTGCTGCGGCTGCGGTACCGGTCGACGGTGACGCTGGTTGTAGCGAGCTCGAGACCGCTCCGACCTTCTTGGTCGAAGCAGGATAGCTCATGCCCGCAACCCGCTGATATGGGGGCGGCGCAGTTCTGGCCGGGCCTGCATAACCGAACGGTACATTCGCCTTGCGCGCGGTAGCGAGACCGAACTCATCGACCGCCATGTCATATTCCTCTCTCGGTACGGTGCGACCTGGTTGAGCCGCAGGTCGGTGGTGGGGGAGATGTTCACTCGCCGCGACCGAGCATCCGGCCCACGGCAGATTAGTCGGAGAACGGTGGCGTCTTCAGCGTCTCGTTTGGGGTCATCAGGAGCCGCCAGAGCTCATTCGCCTGCCACGGCCCCTCTGCGCTATGGCCAAGAAAGTAGGCAGGACCATCGAGGGGTTCCAACCAGGGGTGATATCGAACCCGATCAAAGAATGACAGATTCGTCAGCCCGAACGAGCCGTCCGCGAGTTCGACCATTGGCTCGTCCGATGCATACACCTGCGAGCCCCCTTCTTGGATCTCGAAGTGTTGGGAAACGAAGGGTCCAAGTCCGGTCGATCCGCTCGTTAAGGCGAAACGCACGACGTAGTCGTGAAAGGGATCCCCGAGCCACTCTGGCAGTCCGGATTCGGCTAACTGAACGGGGCTCTTCGACTTTGCGCTCGCGAAAGCCTTTCCGCTGGTAAAGCCAACCCAGGAATAAAGACCAACGTCGCCAGCCGCGTTGCCTGCGGGATCATCAGCGGCTGACGGCCCAGTGTCGTGACGATCCCAGGCGAGAAGCACCCCTAGCGCACCAACTCCGAGCGACAGTTGTTTTGCATACCAAGCCAAGCTGGCCATGAGCTGATCCCCTTAGCTGTGAAGTCAAGCAGAGCTGGGACGCCGGCTTGGAGCCGCCGATGTCTGGTTGACAAGTTCATCCTTCTTGGCACTGCGCAGCTTCTCGCTCGACTCGAATCTCTGGGCAGAGAGAGGCCTCTCGACACGCCGACCCGCACGACCTACGGTCTGAATCGAAAGATAGCGGCTGATCGCAACCTCGAGGAACCCGTGCGTGTCAGTGAGTGACACGGCCGGCGGGAGCTAGCCCAGATGCAGCACCGACTCGGACATTGCTCGTGCTCCTGCGATCAGCTCGTGAGCGGGAGTATGCACACGCGGCACGATGACGCCCACGATGGCGCCCACCGAGTTCGTCTGCGTGGACTCACGGTGCGGTACCGGCGGGGGTCGGATCTCACCGCGTACGGCCACGCACCTCCAGCCGGATGCCGCATCCTCGAAGAAGAACGCTCCGCGATCGAGGCCTTGGCGCACGTGCTCGGCCACACCTGCCTGTCTGGGCGCTATGCCTTCGCGCCGCTCTGAGAACTCAAGACGATCGAGCAGGTCTGGCCTCACGGCGAGGACAGCGTGGCCGTACGCCGTTTGAGTGAATGTCTGCCGGCTGCGCGGATCCGGCCACGCCGTGGCAACAAGACTTCGGAGAGGGGGCTCCGACACAGCGAGGGTTGGCTGGGTCAACGCCCGATCGCTGGTGGAGCTGAACCACGCGACCCCGCCGAAGCGGTCGCGGAGCGAATCGAGCAGTGTGCCAACGCTGGCTAAATGGTACGGCGGCGCTTGATGCGCGATGTTCCGCAACGACCCGAGACCGTAGCCGAGTGGCGACCGCTCAAGCTTCCCGCGCCGTACGAGATCCTCGGCAATTCGGCGCACCGTGGGCTTCGGTATGGACGTCATGACCGTGATCTCGGCCAGCCCGATATAGTCGCGAGACCCCACTGCGTCCAGGATTTCGAGTACGCGGCCGATCACAGTGTGATCATCCATTCGAGTATCACCTCCGAGGCAAGCGGCGGATCGACTACGTCAGTGCTACACCTTCGACGCTACGGCAGCAGCGCCTGCATGCACGGCACTTTCGTCGCTGGCATTCTCGTCGCCAGTCGAGAATCGCGGGCTCCGGCGATTTGCCCAGGCTGCACCCTACTTCGCCACGGCCGACAGTCATGAGCGCCTCTTCGAGCGCGGATTGAACGATCGGCAGCTCGAGGGGGCCCCTTCTGCCTTGGAGACTACGGGGTCAGGTCGTCGTCACGGAAGCGGTAGAGCACACCCGCGCAGACGATGTCCTCGCACACCCTCGCCTGGACAACCGGATTGAAGGGCTTGGCGCAGACGAGGCCGTTCGCGTTGCCTTCGGAGTCCACCTGCGCCGGGACCCGGTAGCCCAACGCGCTGAGGTCCGCGACGACCAGGACCTGGTTGCTTGCGGGACAACCTGTCACGGCCGCGGGTTCGGTGGCGGAAGACGACGTCGCGGGGCTGACGACGAGCGCCGCGATCGCCGCGGTGATGAGGATGGAACGGCGCATGGGCTTTCCTCCAAGGGGCCGCACCGGCGCGGCCACTCGCCAGTGTGCTCCTGCCGGTCTCCGCCTGCAAGGGCCTTCGTGTCAACCCAACGGCGCGCGGAACATCTGTGGACCGGCTCAAAACCGCGGGCTGGAGGGCGCGACGACTATGGAACCGATGATCCCCGACCTGCCTGCAGCTACTCCGTCCGAACGGGCCCTGTATTGACGACTTCGAAAGCGTCTCCTGGGACGCGCGCGAGGGGCCGTTGAATGAGGTGAGGTCGTAGTCGGCTCGCAGCCGCAGCCGAAGACCCATGGGTGGGCTGTTCGAATCAGAGCTCCCACTCGGCGAACAATGCGTTGCGGGAGGCACGAAGCCCCTCTGTGTGTCCCGCATGACTACACGCAACGCGCGATCGATATGCCCAGAGGCGACCTCGTCGCAGCGGCTGCGTCCAGAGCGCGCCTTTCGTGGTGACCCTGGTCGTGGACCTGCCCGTCACGAAGCTCGAGGCGCTCGAGGTCATCGCCTTCGCGTCAGATGGCGCCGTCGAGAACACCAGGACCGCGTATCCGCGTGTGCCCGTCGGCCAGAATGCGTGGGCCGAAGTGCAGATCCCACGATTCGCTGATCCACCCGCCAATCGCGGTTGATGTGTGTTCGGATGCGTCAATCCAGGTCGCGCATGTCGCACCAGTCCGCCTCGCACAGGCACTCCAGCGCGTCGGGTGGACCGTTCGTGTTCCGCGCGTCGACCAGATCTGATCTGAGCACCGCTCGCAATGGGACTGGGATTGCCAGACAACTCAGATCCGGCCTGGTCCATCGCCCAGCCCGCGGTGGCCGTCTTGGACGCGACCGTTGTGGCCGCTCGCTTAGGCTCGGGCGATGATCACGGTGCCGCAATCGTTTCGTCGAATGCCGCGCTGGTGGCACGATGCGACTGGCAGCGAGTGGTTGGAGGCACTGCCTGAGCGCGTGGACGTTCAGTGTCGCGATTGGGGCCTGAGAGTGGACGGGGCCGTGATGCACGGCTCGAATGCGCTCGTTGTGCCGGTGGACCGGGATGGCGAGCCGCTGATCCTGCGGTTGGCGCCGCCCGGAGATGATGTCGCAGCAGAAGCGGCCGCGTTGCGCGTGTGGGATGGCCGCGGGACTGTTCGCCTGTTCGACGTCGATGCGGAGAACGGCGCGATGCTCCTGGAGCGCCTCGATGGAGGACGGAGCCTTGCCGGTGAGCCGCTCGAACGGGCGATCGTCGTCCTCGCTCAGCTGGCCATCAGCCTCGCGGTCGCTGTGCCTACCACGGTGCGAGGCACGGATCAGGTCGCTACCGAGCATCTCGAGTCTTTCGAACGAGACTGGGCTGCGCTTGACCGCCCACTTGCGCGACGCCAACTCGACGCGGCGATGAGATGCGCCGAGGACCGAGCCCACGAGCGTCCTGAATCACTGGCTGTGAATGGTGATCTCCACTTCGACCAAGTCCTCGGCGGCACACGCGCGCCTTGGATCGTCGTTGACCCGGTGCTCCTTCGAGGCGACACGGAGTACGACCTCGGGCGCATCCTTTGGAGCCGATTGGATGAGATCGCCGACGACGCCGAAGTCTTGCGACTCTTCGACATCTTCACCGGCGAAGCAAATATCCCCCCCGAACGCGCACGCCAGTGGGTCATCATCCGCAGCACCTCGTATCTGCTGTGGGGCCTCAGTCACCACCTCACCGAAGATCCGCCAAGATGTCAGCGGCTGTTGGACATCTTCGTCCCATCGCAGTGAGAGCCACATGCCGCGCTTCGGCCAATCGCCAGCGCATAGGGATGCCCGGTGAGGACTCCCAATCGGCCGGACGCGGCAGTCCCTCAAGCGGGCATGGCACGCATAGGGTCCCGATGAACCATCGCGGCTGGCGACGGCGTGGGGAGCCGGAGATGCTTGAGAACGCGGTGTCAGGCGCCGGATCGAGGGGTCGGTTCGTGCGCTGGTTGGGCGAGCTGTTCGAGCAGTTCGGCCGCTTGGGCGGGTCCGCCGAGTAACCGCAGTTGTGCGCCGACGCGGGCTGCGGCATCCCGATATGACGGATCTGTCGTGACTGTGTCGAGTCCGGCTGCGACCTGGGCCGCGGTTGGCGTGCCGGTCTTGAGGTTGACGGCTGCGCCGGTCCATGCGACGCGGGAGGCGATCTCGGGTTTGTCGAGGTCTCCCCCCGCGATCACGAGCGGGATGTCGTGGGCCAGCATCGCGAGCGTCCCGCCCCATCCTCCGTTCGTGAGGGCGACATCCACGAGCGGGAGGAGTTCGGTGTAAGGCAGGAATCCTGCGACGCGCGTGTTGGAGGGTACGGGGAAGGGCAGTTCATCGTCCTCGGGGACGCCCGTCGCGACCACCACGAGCAGGTCGTCGCGGTCGGCCAGGGCCTCGAGCGTGGGCACGATGAGGTCGGCGGGATCGATGTTCTGCGTTCCCTGCGTGACGTGTACGACGCGTCGGCCCTCGAGGTCGCGCCACCACGCCGGCAGCGCAACCGACGTCGGCGGCGGCATCCGGAGTTCACCGACGAAGTGCAGGAAGTCGGGCCGGTCGGTGCGCTCGAAGTCCAGCAGTGGGGATCCGCTCGCGACGATGAGCTGTCGTGAGAAGGCGATCTGCTCCATCGTCAGCCCTCGCGGCCGCAGGCCGATGGATTCCTCGGATCTCGCGATGGCCTTCACGAGCGGTCGGGCGATGAGCGGTGCGGTGGCGCGGAGGGCGGCGTCCCTCGCCTTGGTGAACAGGTTCGTACCGGGCCACAGACCCAGTCCGGCGGGAGGGCCCTGCCGTCCGGCGAGATTGAGCGGGGTGATCGAGATCGTTGCCCATGGGCCGCCGGTCTGCTCGGCGTACAGCGCCGCGCCGATCGAGACGTCGTCGCCGGCGATCGCATCCCATGGTTCCCTGACCCACTCGTCCCGCAGATCCTGCACCTGCGCTGCAGAGGTGTTGATGAACACCTCTTCGACGTTGATGAGGAGCTGGCTGAGCCCTTTCTTGCCCAGGAGCCGCGGGAACGTAGCGGCGAGGTCACTCTCATCGAAGTCGGGAGCGTGATGCCACGGGACGAGCCGGGCGCCCGTCGACTCGACGGGCGCGCGGAACGCCTCGCCGGAATAGACGCGCACATCGTGTCCGCGAGCGACGAGCGCACTCGCCACGGCGCGAATGGGGTTGATGTGCCCCGTGAACGGCATTGCCGAGAGCAGGAAGCGGGCCATACGACTCAGGATGCCGTGCGGAACCAGGATGCCGCGACCGGCAGCCCGGCGCGGCGCCGGCGTTCACAATCCGCACGCCTCCACCACCGGTACGCCCCAACCGCCGACAGGCGCGGCCTCTGGTGGGCTCAGCACTCCCCGACGCAGGCCGGTATACGAACGGGAAGCAACCCAGCAGGCGAATGCCCGCCACCGAGCCCGCTTCGTGCATTGCCCGATTACGGATCTCTAGGAACGGCGTGGAGGGCTAGCCTGAGCGCATGCTTCGACGACGCGTGCTTGCTGCGGGGCTGCTCGCATGCGCGATACTCGCAGCAGTCGGTTGTACGGCGCAGCCGGAATCCTCAAGCCCACCGTCCATGTCAGCGTCAGCGTCAGCGTCAAGTCGCCCCACGTGTCCAAATCCCGAAGGGCAGAATTGTCTGGGGTCGTTGACCTCCGGGGAGCGCTATACCACCGTGTCTTTCATTCCGACGCTGAGCTACTCGGTGCCCGTTGAGGGCTGGTCGAACCTGGAGGACACTCCGGGCAACTTCCTGCTCGTGCCGCCGGATCAGTCGCTCGCAGGGGTGAACGCGGGGACCTCGGACTACCTCGGCGTGTATACGTCGATCGTCGCGGCGCAGTTCACGGATGGCGGCACATGCGATGACCTGGAGGCTGTTCCCGGCGTAGAGGCAACGCCGGATGCCATCGTCCAGTGGTTGGGCAAGCAATCGGCGCTTACCGTGTCGGACCCGGTGGCGACCTCAATAGGTGGGCTTGAGGGGCAGCGTGTCGACGTTCGCATTGCCGACGGGGCGACAATGCCTTCCTGCACTGATCCCGAATCCGGCGAGCAGGTGCCGGTATTTTTGCTCTTCATCGGCGTCGCTCCTTCGTCCCTGGCCCACGGCGTCATCCCCGACATGACGTTGCGGCTCTACCTCCTCGATTACGACGGAGAAGTCCT
Organism: Microbacterium pumilum; assembly: GCF_039530225.1. Classification (NCBI taxonomy): domain Bacteria; kingdom Bacillati; phylum Actinomycetota; class Actinomycetes; order Micrococcales; family Microbacteriaceae; genus Microbacterium; species Microbacterium pumilum. The sequence goes on along the minus strand of NZ_BAAAOH010000001.1, from coordinate 4,407,387 downwards.
GGTCATTGAGGTGGACGACATCGACGCCGCCCCTGCGACTTTGGACCAATTATCGGCCGTGGTGGACGACTTCGCGTTTTCATCCTAGGTTTCACCCATCCACCGTTCCCCCTTCGTCACGGCATCTCATCGGTGCGGTCGACGGACAGAGGTCGACTGTCCGCAATCCAATCGGCATGGCCCGCTTAAGGATGCGAATCGGTCGCCTGGAGGGCTCCCTCAAGCGGGCGCCGCACGTTTTGAGGATCGGGTATGGACGCGGCTGTACAGCGTGATGGGTGCAGTCCGGCACACCCCATCCACGCGCCTCGGCATTCCTCCGCCTGGGTCGCTGCGTGCTATGCCCAGCCGAGCTCCTGCAGCCGGGCGTCGTCGAGCCCGAAGTAGTGACCGATCTCGTGCACGAGTGTGATGTGCACCCGCGTACGCAGCGCGTCGAGGTCAGCGCTGTGCTCCTGCATGTTGTTCTTGTACAACGTGATCCGGTCGGGAAGCTCCCCGAAACCGTAAACCCCGCGTGTTGTCAGCGGATGCCCGCGGTACAGCCCGAACAGCCGTGGCCGTTGCCCCACAGGCTGGTTTTCGATGACGATCCCGACGTTCTCGAGACCGCGGAGGATGTCGTCGGGCAGAGCGTTGAACACCTCGGACACCATGCGCTCGAAGTCATCATCCGAGATCTCGACCATGCTCCAATCCTGCCCCGCTCAGCGCACCGAACGCCCAGGTCCGCGTCCCGATCTAACGCGGCCATGCCCGCACACCCGAGGTCCCCCATGCGGGCACGGCCCGTTTGAGGATCCCGTGCGCTCGCCGTTTGGACAATGAGTGACTGAGGCGGATTCAACTGGGCGAGCTGTCCGAGTCAGGACTTCTTGCGAAGCGTCCAGACATGCTCGTTGGGGAAGTCTCGTGCCCAGTCTGCAGAGATACCTGATCGCGAACCGGTCGCGTCGGCAGGAGCCTGGATCTCGATCAGATCGACGATCTCGAATCCCGTCCCTACAAAGAGTTTGATCCACTCCGAGAAAGTCAGCGTGAACTCGATGCCGCCCGGGTCATCCACGGCGTCCCGCCAGTCGAGCCTGTGGCTGCCGAAGTATGGCCGCTCCAGTCGGCGGGTGATCGGGTATGAGCCGTCGACCGGAGAGCACAGGCCCACGAAGATGTGGCTGCCGAGGAACACCAGCGTCCCTCCCTGCCGCAACAGCCGGTGGGCTTCGGGAATCCACTGGTAGGGGTCGGCCCAGATGGCCGCTCCGTATTCGCTGATCGCGAAGTCGAAGGAGTCGCCGGGCATCGGGACCGTCTCGGCGTTGCCGTGGATGAGTTCGAGGACGACACCGTGCTGCGCGGAGAGTCGCTGGGCGGTGCGGAGTTGCGCGGCCGAGTTGTCGATTCCGGTGACCGACGCTCCGCGTCGTGCCATCCACGCGGACACATAGGCGGTCCCACATCCCAGTTCGATGGCACGCATCCCGGTCATGTCTTCAGGAAGCAGGTGGATCTCGTTCTCGCGGATACCCCACTGACCCCAGGTGGGTTCGACCTGATCCCAGGCGCGCTCACCCGCGTCGACCCACTCATGAGCCATACCGTCCCAGTACTCACGATTGACAGCGACATGTTCAGGGAGCTCGGTCATGGCGGGACCCTATCGCGCAGACCCGCCAACTCTCCATCCCGCCGGCGGCGCCACCGTCCACCGAGCCCCGCACCCATCGCGGTGAGGGGCCGAGCCCAGCCCGTTGAAGGATCCGACGTGACGCTCGCCGAGATTGGGCGCCCTGCCTTCATCGCACATCGTGTGACCACATTGCTGAATCGCACTTCGCTGGCTGAGGCCTTCAGGCCTGCGGTCGTAGATGTCGCACCAACTTGCGCAGTCGATTTCACGGATGGAAACGCAGAATGGCGCGAATGTCAGCAAAGTTTGCGGGAGTTTCGACGACGTTCGAGAGTGAGGTGAGAACGAGGTCGCAGTGGCCCAGGCCTTCAGCTGTTGCTCACGCTTGAGGCCACGAACGACGATCGAGAGCCCGGTTTGCGGCATACGTATCACAGCTCCAGCGAGAGGTGCGTGTCCACCATTCGGGTGACAGACAGCTGCTGTGTGGGCTCCTAGACTCCAACCAAGTGGCTGAACGGCACGAGCGCAAACCTTCGCCGCGTGTGCATGTTTGACCGAAGAGAGAGACGCAACGTTCGCAATCCGAGCGTGTGGATTCCCTCTCTGATTCGAGAGCACCCAGCTCTGGCAATCCTCGCCAAACGTTCTCGGGGGACACCGCTCCGCGATCGAACCGCGTCGCGACAAGTGCCTCGATTGTCCGCCCGATTGTCGGGTCTGACGTGGGTTTCATGGTCCCTGCCGCGCTCGACAACTCTGTCTCGCGCTGACGACACCAGGCGAATAGTCATCGGTGTCAATGCGCAACGAATGAAAGGGTCACCATGTCCGCAAATCGCTTGGTCGCCGCTGTCGCAACATTGGCCGTCCTCGGGTCGCTCGCGTTCGCTGGATGCTCCAGCCCAACGACCGGCAGCGCTCCACCCGACGACACCACAGCGGCGGAGGACACCGAAGAGACCGAGGCGCCCGCGGCCGCCGCGGGCACCCGCGAGAACCCCTTCCCACTCGGCACCGTGATCGAGTCGGACGAATGGACTGTGGTGGTCAACTCTGTGACTCTCGACGGCAACGAAGCCGTGGCCGCCGCCAACCAGTTCAACGAGCCTCCTGCCGAAGGCAGCCAGTACATCGTCGTCAACTACACCGTCACGTACACGGGGGACGACCCGGACGGACAGATGGGGGCTTTCGTGACCCTCGATTACGTGACCGCCTCCGGCACAACGGTCGACTCGATGGGCAGCCTCGCAGTCGCTCCCGATCCCGCTGTCGACACCACATCCGCCCTCTACAACGGCGGCAGCGTGACAGGCAACAAGGCAATCGCTGTGCCTTCGCCCCCCGATGGCGTGCTTGCTATTCAGCCCGGGATGCTAGCCGACAAGGTGTTCTCCGCCATCCAGTAACTGTTCGGAGGAGACGCCCAACATGACTTCGCGGGCTGGGGGCCTTCGGGGGTCGAAATGTCAGCAAGAGTCCGTGTCGGTCTGATCGGGACCAGCTAGTGGGCGGACGACTTCCATCTACGGAATATGAGGAGATGATCGGCCGGGCTGGGCTGGTCGCGGTCTCGTCGCGACTCCTGAGGATCTGCATCATCCGATGGTGATGAGTGCGCTCCGTCAGCAACCGGTGGGCCGGCGACTGTTCATCGACGCGATCGTCAACAACCTGCCGATCGCCCCGGACTTCAGTGCCGGGCACCAAGTCCAGCGGATCACAGACGCAGCCGTCACCTCCCACGAGACCAGCACCGCCCAGAACCTCTAGCACCGCGATCGTCCGTCGCAGGCGGGGAGCCCCTGCCTGACGTCCGAGCGGTGTCCCTCACGTCCCTCGAGCCTGCGAGTATTGCGGGTGCGAGGCGGGGAATCGCACGCGCTCAAGCCTTTACGCGACGACCCTTGCACGCGCATCGCCCGTACGAGGACGTGCCGGACTCAATCAGTCAACGTGGCTAGAGCCATATCCGGCACGTCCGTTCAGGAGGATGCATGCCCGTATATGGATCCACACGCGGGCGGGAGAGCGTCTGCAATGTGTTGACGCTCGCCGACATCGCGAGTGAAGTGGAAGCATGTTCGCCGTTGCTGACCGCTTGCGTATTCGCGATGATCTGATCGCCCATGCGCGAAACGATGATCAGATCGTCGGTGCCGCTCTGGTGGGATCGGCGGCACGAGGCGAGGAAGACGCCTGGTCGGACATCGACTTGGTGCTGCAACTGGCACCGGATGCTGACGAACCGACGATTGTCGACGCGTGGACTCGATGGATCGACGATCGATTCGACGTCGCAGACACGCTCGATGTCTTCGCGGGAGCGCGATACCGTGTCTTCCTGCTGACAACCTCTCTCCAGATCGACCTGTCTTTCTGGAAGTACGGCGAGTTCCGCGGCACCGGTGAGAGCTTCCATCTCGTCTTCGGCACGGCAAACCCACCATCCACCCCGTCCGCGCCTGACCTCGACGCGCTCATCGGAATGGGATGGCTGTACGCCCTCCACGCTCGTTCAGCCATCGCCCGCGGCAAACTGTGGCAAGCAGTGATGATGCTCGACGATCTTCGCAACCAGATCATCGCGCTCGCCTGCGTCCGGCACGGGCTGAACCCGTGGCACGGCCGCGACGTCGACCATCTCCCCGCCGCGGACCTGGACGCCCTGCTGCGAAGCAGGTCAGCGACGGTGACCGCGTCCGCACTCCAGCGATCTCTGCGGATGCTCATCGAACGGTTCCTTGCAGAAGTCGCCGACCACGACGGCACGCGATCCCGCGCACTCACGCAACCGCTTCACACCCTTGGCGCACCTTGAGCAATCATGCGAGGCCCCGACAACAGGTTGGACCGCTACGGGCAGAGCGATCCTCGATGAACTGCGCGGCCGGCCTTGCGCCCAAGTCACCGTTCCACCAGCCCGGGTATCAAGATCAGCAATCCTGGATCGAAGCCCCTTGGTCACCCTGGCCGCTGAGGGATCCGAATCGATCGCCCCGCCCAGGTCTCCACTTCGGGCACGGCCCGGACAGGGATCCTGGACCGGCATGTCTGACCGCTGTAGCTGGTCTGTCACCCATATGCACGCGCTCCCTATACTGACGACCGTCAGAAGGTCGCTGGAGCCAAAGGAGAACCGACATGACTGATGAGACACCCGCCGCGGCGGACGAGATCGCGGTCGCAGCCGTCAGCGACGGTGCGTACACGCTCATCGCTGCCGACTTCGCCGACGTCGACGTCGCGTTGGAGGCCTACCAGGCCCTCAAGGAGGTCGAAGACGGAGCGACAGTCAAGATCGAAGGCGTCCTGGTCGTCAAGCGCGACGACACCGGCAAGCTCGAGGTGCAGAAGGTCACCGATCACAGCACACGCGAGGGCCTCGGCTGGGGAGCTGTCGGCGGCGCCGTTGTCGGCATCCTGTTTCCGCCCTCGATCCTCGGCAGCGTCCTGGTCGTGGGCGCGGGTGGAGGGATCATCGGGAAGTTGCGTGAGCGCCACCACAAGAAGGAGCTGGCGGAGGGATTGCAGGACGCGATCGAGCCGGGCCACTCCGGCATCATCGCCCTCGTGTCCGACCCGGGCGAGGTGAGGATCCGCAAGGCGCTCGAGAAGGCCGACAAGATCGTCGAGAAGGCAGTGGACGACGCGGTGGCCACGGACGCCAAGGCGGTGGCGAAGGCGGAAGCCGACGACAATAAGTAGCGCGCAGATGGCGAGGAGTGCCGCTGTACACGCTGCACCCCTGGTCGAGCCCAGCCGGCGGGGACTCCCGCCGTTCCAAGGAGATCGCCAAAGCCGGTTGCCTACGTCCGATTGGAGTCTGACTGCAACGATCCGAGAGCGTGTCGGCGCGGAGGGAAATGCGGGATCGGAACCGGGCGGCTTGCGCGCCTGCGATCCGCCTTGTAGGCGATCTTCTCGGCGGCGCCTAGTGCTTGCTCGAAGGTGGCGAACGTGCTTCGACTGTTCCGCTCCCTGAGCCAAAGAACTGTGACGTGCTCGTCCTTCAGCTCTGCGAGTGCGATGACCCGTCTCGGATCGTCCTCAGGGAGGGTTGCGTCGCAGAGACGCCAACAATGCTCATCGACGCGGGCAACTTCTATGCGTCCGAACATGATGTGTGTCATGTCGACCTCGTTTCTGTGACGCCTTCGTCACGTTCAGGTAGTGCGGCCCCGAATCGGGGCCGCACTATCTCGGGCGCGGAACCGGGGTCCGGCCCTGCCAGATGCGGAGTTGATCCTCCTCATCGCGGGACAGGCTGAAGTCAGCCGGCTGTGACACCGCCGTCGGCGACGAACTCAGAGCCTGTTGCGAAGCTTGCGTCGTCGCTTGCCACGAACGCGATGAGCGCGGCCATCTCATCTGCTCGTCCGAGCCTGCCCATAGGGGTGCCCGCGATGAGCATCTCGCGGTCGGTGTCGCCCAGGATCGGAGTGTCGATGAAACCGGGGTGGACCGAGTTGACGCGCACGCCTTCCTTCGCCCAGCCGAGGGCAGTGGTCTTGGTCAAGAGGCGCACGGCGCCCTTGGCGGCGTGATACGCGGGACTGACCCCTGATCCGACGATGCCGTACATCGAGCTGATATTCACGACCGATCCGTTGCCACTGGCCTTGAGGGGGGCAGCGGCGGCCTTCATGCCGAGGAAGACGCTGGTCTGCGTGACGGCGACGACCTTGTTCCAGGTGTCCAGGCTCGTTATCTCAAGTGGCTCGGTGTCACCGATGCCCGCGTTGTTGATCAGGATGTCGAGTTTGCCTAACGTCGACACCACGACCTCGACCGCATTCGCCCAATCCTGTTCGCTGGTGACATCCAGGCGCACGAAGACGGCCTTGCCGCCGCTGCGCTCGATCTCGGAGACCACCTCGATGCCGGCCGGCTCCTGCACATCGCCGATTGCCACCGCACCCCCTTCGGACGCGATACGCAACGCTGTCGCCTTGCCGATCCCGCTCGCGCCGCCGGTCACCAGAGCCACACGACCATGGAATCTATTCGTCATCTCGATCACTCCTCACGTCTTTGAGCCGAACCCAACGCGGGTTTCGACTTGATCTTTATAACGGCCGAAGTCGAATTTATATTCCAATGAATGGAAATCTGGACCTCCCGCGGAGGCCGACGTCCAGCCGTTCCCTCGTGGGATAGTCCGTGCCGGGTTCGACTCGCGAGGCGGTGATGCTCCGTGCAGCGACCCGTGCTAGGCGGCGTCAGCATGGCTCTGACAGTCGATACACGCCGCAGCGTGAGGCAGGATCTCCAGTCGTCCAGCAGCGATCTCACGTCCGCAGCGGGTGCAGTGACCGTAGGTGCCGGCATCCAATCGATTCAATGCTGCCGTGATCTGCTCGACGACCAAACGGTTCGTCGCCGCCCTCTGGTAGGCGACGGGGTCGACGCTCGGCAGAGCCTCGGGGGCGAGTTCGGCCAGGATGTCGAGCCGTTCCTGGAGATGCTGCTCGAGCTGCTGGCGGATGGTATCGACGTCCATGTCCCTGACGGGTTGGGAAGTGTGTGTCATGACGGCTCCTGAGAAAAGAGAAACGCGCCGCAGATGCGACGCGCTGGTTGACCGGAATACCCCTTCGGGCTGAAGGGGTCTACGGGGGTGCAGCGCGCAAGGTGGCACGAATACGCCGGCCACCTGCCGCGGCACGCCGGGGCGGAAGGACCTCGTGCCGGGCACCGGCGATGTCGGCTGCACACGTCACCACGGACGCGTCGAGACGACGGTCCGAGGAAACGAGAGAGGGCATCCGGCTCATGGCCCTCACCATAGCTGAGCCGACAGAAAAGGCAAGTCGGCGCGAGTTGCGTCCACCGCGAGGTTGGCTATGGGCGTCGCCGACATCTGTGCTCCCGTGACGCGGGCGTCGATTGCTTTGCCGGTAGATGACGTCATCGGCGAGCGCGGGGGCAACCGCCGACGACCTCATCTGAGACGGGTGCGCTCCCATGATCCACTGGATGCTGTCTGGTTCGTGTCTTTGCTGATCACTCTCCATGATCCCAGCGTGGACCGCGGAATTGACTTCCTCCGGCAGAGGGCTATGGTCGGAGGTTCACCGCCAGCCGATAAGGGGAAGCGAGAACCGATGTCCGGTAAGTCAAGACAGGAACGCGACGTGAAGAAAGTCGCGATGATGTCGATAAAGGAAAAGCGAGCGGCGAAGCGCGACAAGCGCGAGCCGAGCACGTTCGTCAAGCCGCGCAAGGCGGCGAGGGCCTGATTGGGCTGCGGCACAGACCTGACTGAGGTCAGCCGGCGTCAGCTGCGTGCACGTCGCGAAGTCGCCGGGTTGATGACGATTGCCGGTCCACGCGCGGGGGGGGGGGGGGGGTGGCCTCGCTCCGCATTTTGCCGGACAGGGTCCTGTGGCGGCGTCGGCCGCCCGCAGACATGTCTCATCCGTGCACTGCCCGCGTTGGGGAGCCGGCGGGGGGACGCGTCACGGTGGAACGAAGTGCCCCACGGGGGATCAGGCCGACTTGTCGTTCGATTCGTCGGCGATGGCGGTCAGCTCGAGGATCCGCGCTTCCAGTGCACGCAGAAGTGGTTCGCGTCTTGCAGTCTTCAGCATTTCGGTGATGTAGGACTGCGCGAGTCCTGTGGCGACGAGGCCGGCGTAGCCGCTGTCCTCGATCTCTACGACGAGGTCACTGACGGCGTCGACGTCGTCGGCGACCATTGCGCGGAGAAGTCGTGCCGCGAGAAGATCTGGTCCATCCATGTCTGATCGCTCCTTTCGCTGCGGAATTCTAGGGATCGATCTGGCGTTGCTCAAGCAGCCCTGCTTCGTGACACGGCTTTCATCGGCTGCCGCCCGCGCTCGGCGGCTATCCCTGAGCTCGCCCGCCGACCGCTCCGTCCACTGAGCGGCGAGGGCCCACCATGACGCGCGAGACTTCTTCCATCCGCGGATGCCGCTCGTCGCCGTTTTCGACCACGCCCTTGTGCCAGGTCAACTCGAGGCCGTCAGGCGTCTCCTGCAGCACCGAGAGATTGTTGTCGAACCACGGCCCCTTGGTCGTCGTCCACTCGAACGGGGGATCGGGTACTTTCGCAGAGCGGGCAACGACGGCACCGACCGGACGCGCCAGGCCGTATGACATCACCACCGAGAACCAGCGCATCAGGATCGGCAGCGGATTGCGCACAGGAGAGCACACGGCTTGCACGATCCTGCCCCCGCCCGACCGCTCGACCTCCGCGACGTACGAGAAGTGCACGTCGCCGGAGAGAACCAGCACCGAGTCGGGCGCGGCGCCGCGGCCTCCATCGGCGATCTCCGTCAGGATGCCTGCCAGCGACTGGAAGCTGTTCTGCCAGGCGGCCCAGTGCTCGAGATCCACCATCTGCCGCAGGCGTTCGCCGATCCGGGCGGCGACGCGCCCCCAGGCGCCCTGCGAGATCGCCTCGTCCCAGGACTCGACGTGATGCAGCCCGATAGGCAGCAGGAACGGGAGCGAGGTCGCGACGAGCAGATGCCGGAAGCCGCCCTGCAGTTGCTCGTCCAGCCACTCCCACTCCGTCGAGTCGACCAGCGCTCGCGCCGTGGGCGTGAGGTCGCGCGCTGCCCGGGAGTCGACGACCGCCAGACGGATGTCGCCGAAGTCGCGGCAGTAGCTGAAACGGTACGTGCGGGGCTCCCGGTCCACCCGATCCGCCAAGGCGTCCAGTGCGCCGGTGATGTCCAGCTCGCTGGGACCGTCGTGCGCGCTGATCCGCTGCCAGATCTCGTCGTCTGCGCGTTGCGCGGGAGAGAGGTTGCCGAGGTGCTGGTAAACCCAGTACGAGGCCAGCCCGGCGACGATACGCTCGTGCCACCACGACGTCGCCTCCATCTGCTTCTTCCAGTCCAGCGAGGCGTTCCAGTCGTCGCGCACGTCGTGGTCGTCGAAGATCATCGCGCTCGGCACAGTCGACAGCAGCCATCGGTTGGCATCGTCCGACCAAGCGAGCCGATACAGGTGCGCGTACTCCTCGAAGTCCTTGAGCTCTTTGCCGGGCGGCTCGCGAATGTCTCGGCGATCGCGGATGAACTCCTGCATGGCTTCGGTGGTCATGTCGGCGTATACCTGGTCACCCAGGAGCAGGATGAGATCCGGCCGAAGCGACGCATCCTCGCCCAGCGCCAGAGCGAACGTCCGCATCGCGTCGACGCCGTGTGTGCGATTGCCGGTGGCGTCGTGGTCCACGCTCGTGCGACACGATCCCCACGCCATCCGAAGAGGCTGCTCAGGTGCTCGCGTGGCGATGACGGGAGCCGGCATGGGTGAGTCCCGGTCCGGCCACACCCTCTCTCCGTCGAGACGAACCTCATAAGGCATCACCGCCCCCGGTGCGAGGTCGTCGAGGGCGACCAGGGCGTAGTGATGTCCGTGCACCGCGAAGGTCCGAGTGCTCCACTCGCGCTCGCCGATGCTCACGCTCACGGCAGCGTCGCCCGCGGTCTCGACCCAGACAGTCGCGCAGGTCTCTGCGGTGTAGCGCAGCATCGGTCCGACGAGGAGAGGGGAGGACGCCATGATTCCATGTCTAACGCTCGTCGCCTGTACGTGCCACAGGTTGACGGGGAAGCGCCGTTGTGGTCAGCCGGTCTCCAGATCGCTGAACTCGAGGACCTGATGTGGGATTTCCGTCCCACTGGTTGACGAAGGAATCCACCGTTTCCGCTGCCAACGCCTCATTAGCCGTACCCTCAGCGAGACGATAGGCGACAATCCCGTGATTGCCGGCCGCTGCCCCCGCGCTGCACCGGTGGCCGCGCACTACCCGCGTCAGAGCAACCATCCCATGGCGGCAAGCCCAGTTCCTCCTCTGGTTCGTGGTTCTCTACCTGCTGATCCAGATCGCCATCTTCCCGCGGACAGGGATCCACTGCGCCCACGAAGTGACAGAAGATCAGCTGATGGCGATGGCCACGAGCCCGTTGGTGTCGCGAAGCGGGGATTGCCTTGCGCCGGCTCCGCGTCAAGTCAGTGGATGGTCTCCCCCCGCTCAAGCATGGCGACGTACTGGGCGACGCGGGCCGCACGCGTCTCCGGTCGCTTCAGATGGCTCACACGAAACGCCATCGCAAACCGGTTCTGAGCCGACTGGGCGGCGAACGCAGCGGCGATGGCCGGGTCGGCATCGAGTGCCGCCTGGAGCTCACGCGGGATCTCCCCGTCCCGCTGACGATAAGCGGCGTCCCATCGCCCGTCGGCCATCGCACGGTTGATCTCACGGTGACCTGCGGGACGCATCCGACCCTCCTCGATCAAACGGGCGGCGTGCTCTGTGTTGACCTTCGACCACAGCCCATGCGGACGGCGCGGTGTGAAGACCTGCAGGAAGTAGTCGGCATCCAACGACTGCTTCTGTCCGTCGATCCATCCGAAGCACAGCGCGACGTCCAACGCATCTGCGTAGCTGATGCCCGGCCTCTTCGACGCCGCCTTGCGGACGCGTAGCCTCACTCCGTCAAGACCGGGATCGGACTCCAGCCAGCGCTCCCACTCTTCGACCGTGTCAACGTGCAGCTCTGGCTTGGGAGAGGCAGCGACCATCCTCGAACCGTAGACCCTCATACCGACAGGATCCATTGCGGGCGCTTCGGCGCCCGCCGCGACCCACTGCGGCACCGCCCGCTTGCCCATCGTGGTCGCGCGCGATCAGGGCTACGCGCGACCTGCCCGTTACGGGTAGTGCCCGCATACGGATGGTGCGTAGCGCCCGTCTGGGCGTCCCGCGGGTCACCTCGTCGCAGTCCGGTTCGCGATTTCGATCGGTCGCCCGCGGATGCGTGGATCCACCGTCCTCTGCAATTGCCAGGACTTCGCGCGGGACGTCAAATCCCGATTGTCGAGACCAGCACGCCGCCCTCGGAAGGCAGCACCCGCCAGACGCTGCCCGTGCCCTCGACCCGGAGCGCGCCGTCGCCCACGATCAGGGCCGTGCGCTCGTCGATGCCGAGCCCACCGGCGATCAGCCCCGATTCGGCGGCCGCGACCAGTCGAGACAGCATGCCGCGCTGGGCCACATGCACCTCGATGGCCACATCGATCAGGCCGATGCCGAGCTCGATTTCCAGCTCATCGCCTGGTTCGCCGGGATCCTCGGGTGAGACGACCACGCCGCCGATGCGGGAGCCGCTTCCGAGAGAGCCCTCCGCCGCGATCATCGCGCCGGCCGAGACTCCAAGGTAGGGCACACCGTCGGCAACCAGCAGGCGCAACTCATCGAACACCGGCTCGAGCCCGGCGCGCACGTTCTCGACGTTGCCGCCGCCCACCGCGATGCCGTCAACGTCGGCGATTGCGGCGAGCCCGATCGGCTCGCCGGGCGTCCCCGCAGTGAGGTGCAGTTCGAGGGCGGGTCCCGTTCTCGCCATGGTGAGGAGCTCCCCGAGCGCCGCCGCCTTCTCCTCGGCCTCGGGGTGCAGCGAGATCACGGCGACGCGCGGCCGCACGCGGCCCACGCGGGTCGCTCGCAGGAACGCTTCGGCGACGAACGGCGCGTAGAGCGCGGCATCCGCCGCCGTTGTCGCACCGCCGCCGATGAGGTGCACGCTCACGCGGCATCCTCGCCGGCGGTGATGGGGAACGATCGTGCCGCATCATCGAACTGGTTCCGCGGGAGGAGCTCGCGGCGGATCCCGTCAACGCCGGCGGCCGCGTCGTTCGCATCGAAGGTCATCCAATGAGGCTAGCCGGGCGCGGGTCTCAGCCGCGCCCGCTCCGGTGTGATTCGCGGCGGCGACAGTCGACGACGCTTCGCAGCGCGGAATCTCAGCCGCAGCCCGCGAGCGGATCGGGGCCGCACTGCCGCGCCCTGCCGACGGACATCGCGCGCACCGACCGAGCCGAAAAGGCAGCCGCGGCCGCCCCGGCGCGGGTCCGCGCAATCCAACTCCGCGTAAAGAAACGAGCTACGGCCGCCCGTCGAGGTCCGCGATCCGTGCACTGCCCGCAGAGGAATGCCACACGAACGCTTTAGCCCATGCGGTTCACAGCCAGCCGTTCTCGGTCGCGATCCGGACGGCCTCAGCCCGCGAGACGGCGCCGAGCTTGCCGATGGCGGCCGATAGATGATTGCGTACCGTGCCCTCGCTGAGGAAGGTCGCCGCGGCGATGGCGGCTGTCGATACGCCTCCGGTGGCGGCCGCCAATACCTCAGTCTCGCGCTCGGTGAGCGGGGATGGTCCGATGCTCAGACTGGCGGCAGCCAGCGCGGGGTCGACGACGCGCATACCCGCGGAGACGCGCCGGATGGCATCCACGAGCCGGTCGGCCGAGGCGTCCTTGACCATGAATCCGACAGCTCCCGCCTCCATGGCGCGTCGCAGGTAGCCGGGACGGCCGAAGGTGGTCAAGACGATCACCCTCGTCGCCGGTTGGGCGGCGACGATGGCCGCGGTTGCTTCGATGCCGTCCTTGCAATCGGCCGTGCCGGGCATCTGCACGTCCATCAGCACGACGTCCGGACGCACGTCGGACGCTCGGCGAACTGAGTCGGCTGCGCTGTGGGCAAGAGCGACCACCTCGAGGTCGGACTCGGTGCGCAGGAGCGCCGCGAGCGCCTCGGCGATGATCGCCTGGTCGTCAGCCACGAGCACGCGGATCACGCAGTTTCCCCGATCGGTCGAGAGGATGCGGCGAGGGCGGCGCGGACCGAAGTGCCGCGCCCCGGCGCGGCCGCGATCTCCAGGACACCGCCGGCTTCGACGACTCGTTCGCGGAGCCCGGTGAGCCCGCGACCGGACCGGTCGGTGTCGAGTCCGACGCCGTCGTCCCGCACCTCGACGGAGTGCTCGTCGACCTCGATCACGCACTGCGTCGCCTCCGCGTGCCGGACGACGTTGGTCACCGACTCGCGGACCACGTATCCGAACAGCTCGCTGACACCGTCGGACAGTGTCGGCAGCGCCTGGGGCGTGCGAGCATCGATGCCGGCCGCAAGTAGCACAGAGCGGCCGCTGGCGATCTCGGTGGCGAGCCGGATCTCGGTCAGGCCGGAAACCGTGGCCCGCACGTCGGCCAGAGCTTGGCGGGCGATCGCCTCGACTGCAGCCATCTGCTCCTTCGCCGCCTCCGGTGACGTGTCGGCAAGGCGCGCGGCCAGCGACGACTTGATCGTGATGGCAGTAAGCGAGTGGCCGAGGATGTCGTGCAGATCTCGGCTGATCCGCGCCCGCTCTGCGCCTACGGTGAGGGTTTGGACCCTGGCTTGACTCTGCTCGAGCAGGCGCCTGACCCGGCTGCTCTCGATCCAACCCGCTATCCCGAGCCCTATGCCGAGGGAGAGCGCGGCGATGAGGACCGGCATCCATTGTCGACCGAGCAACGCAGCCAGACTCAGGACCATCGCCCAACCGACCACCGCTAGACGGGACTGATGCCACGGGATGAGGGTGGCCATCAAGACGGCCGGGAAGACGCCGAAGTTGGCGAACTCCCAGCCCCACAGCAGCGCTCCGCTGACAACGAAGGCAGTCAACGCCGCGACGTACCACCAGCGCAGCCGGAGGGACCTGTCGGCTGTCCACGCTGCTCCGACGTAGAGCACCGCGAGCAGCGCCAGATAGCCGATCCTGAGGGCGAGCCCGATTGAACCCACCCCATCGGTGATGGTCGGGAACGCGAAGACAAGGAAGACGACGCCGACCAGGTACGTCAGAAGCAGGTTGGGTCGTACTCCCCGCCAGCGATACGGCAGGTCGGTCGGACTGCCGGAGAGCGCCCACGGCGCGGTGTCGCGGTCGTCGCTCCGCGCGAACGGCGCGGGCCGTAACAGGCCGCTGAGGAATGATCGAGCCATGGCACCTCCTCCCGCTCAGCGTTTGCTGGTGGCTGCGGCTCGACGATAGCCGAGCGCACCGACGACTGTCAGGACCAACGACCAGGCGGCCAGCGCCAAGATCGCACCCGACGGGAAGATCGCGTCCGGCAGAAACGGGAATCGGCCGAGTTCGCCCAGCCAGTACGTGGGGAACAGGGGCGCCACGGCCTTCATGGCCGGCGGCATGGCCTCGACCGGGAACCACAGACCGCCGAGCAGCGACAGGGCAAGAAGAAGCATGGTCGTCACACCCTGGACCGCCTCCGCTTTGACCCACACTCCGACGACCATGCCGAGCACCGTCATCGGGAGGAGGCCGAGCCACAGCAGGGCGAGCGAGGCAAGCCACTGGCTGACGGTGGCGGTGACCCCGCCGAGCGATCCGCCGGCGACGAAGACGAGGAGCAACGCCGGAAGCACGAGCAGCATGGTCACCGCCGCCCGCGCCCACAGGAAGACGCGCGGTGGAACACTCGTGATCATCAGCTGCCGGAACCAGCCGGACCGGCGCTCGAGCGCGAGCTGTGCGCCCCCGCTCATCGCGGCCCCGAGGCTACCGTATGCGGCCATCGAGACCATGATCATCGCGGAGGCCAGCCCGCCGTCTGACTCGCCGTACATGGCCGAGAAGACGAGATACAAGGTCACCGGCATGATGACGGTGAAGAGCACGAAGCTGACGTTCTTGGCAGTAAGCACCGCACTGTGCAATGCGTAGTGGAGCGCCGGCGGCAACCCGGTCGATTGGATCGTCGAGCGTCGGGCAGGGATAGTGGTCATGAGGTCTCTCCGTGTCTGACATGAAGGGTGGTTAGGGCGAGGAAGGCGTCCTCGAGCTTGACTGCGTTGACCTCGACGTCGCGGACGCGATCGTCGGGAAGCAGGGCGCGCAGGGTGCGGTCGGAGTCTGTGCTGTGCAGGTGCCAGCGGGCGCCGACCCTCTCCAGCGCGACGACGCCCGGCAGCCCGCTCAGGTCGGCTGACGCGAGGCCGACGGCGGCCAGGGTGATCGTGCGCCCCGCGGCGCGCGACCGGATCTCGTCACCGGTGCCCTGTGCCACGCACCGGCCCGCCGCGAGGACGATGATCCGCTCTGCGACGTCGTCAGCCTCCTCGAGGTAATGGGTGGCGAACAGCACTGTGCGCCCGGCGTCGGCGAACTCTCGCATCGAACGCCAGAAATTGCGGCGGGCCTGGACGTCCATCCCCACTGTCGGCTCGTCGAGTACGAGCAGGTCGGGGTCGGGCAGCAGTGCGAGGGCATACCGCAGACGCTGGGCCTGGCCCCCGGAGAGCCGGTCCGTCCTCGTCTTCAGAAACCCGCCGAGGTCTGCTCGCTCGACTACCTCGGGCACCGGGAGCGGCTGCGCGTGCAGACCCGACATCAGCGTGAGGACGTCGATCACTCGGGCGTCGGAGAGCAGTGCGCCGGCCTGGATCATCGCGCCGATCCGTCCGGAACGCACAGCGTCGAGCGGCTCGAGTCCGAAAACCGAAACGGAGCCTGCGTCGGGCTTCGCCAAACCAAGGATCATCTCATTCGTGGTCGACTTGCCGGCGCCGTTCGGGCCGAGGACCGCGACGATCTCACCAGGCTCGACACGCATCGTGAGGTCGTCAACTGCCCGCACGGCACCGTAGGACTTGGTCAAGTTCGTGATCTCGACCGCGGCGACACCACCGTTCGCGCTGGATGGAGTGCGTGCGGGCCGGGGGAGCAGGGTAGAGGGTGTGTTGTGCATGTCCACCAGGCTCGCTCGCGGGGCGCCGCGCTGCCTCGGCCGTGAGTCACGACCTCACCATGACATCTGTCAGGCACAGCCATAGGATGCGGGCACGCGCTCCGGGTGCACCACTTCGCGGGCGGTTAGGTCACACCGAGGGCGTCGCGCCCTCGGTGCGTTGACTCCCATTGGTCTCGAGTGAGCGCGTATTCAACGGCGCCGAGTTCGCTGCCGTCGCGATCGTCGTCGTCTTCGTGGAAGGTCCGGATGTACTGAAGGCCTACTGAGGCCATCGTTGCCCGGGATCGTTCGTTCACTGCCAGGGTGAGGGCGAAGACACGTTGCATCTCGAGATCCTGGAAAGAATGACGCACCAGCTCCCGTGCGCCCTCGGTGGCCAGCCCCTTGCCCCAGTGTCGCCGCAGCAGCCGGTAACCCAACTCTGCCTGGCCCGGGAGGAGAGTCTCCTCTCCCCAACCGGCAGGCTGCAACAGCCACCAACCGACGAACTCGTCTTCGACGAACCCGACCCAGAAGCCGAGCCCCGAGACGGCCTCTGCGGTCGCGAGCCGGAGTCCGTGAGCCTTTTCAACCTGGGCGCGAGTGCGAGCGTCGCCGGTCAGGTAGCGCATCACCTCTGGGTCGGAGTCCAACTCCACCTCGAGTTCCAAATGCTCATCACCCAGGGGGACCAGTCGGATCCTGTCGGTCTGCAACGTCGCCTGAGACACAGAGCAATCATGCACCAGCCAGCTACGGCACCCCGACACGACAGGGATTCAGAGTCGTGCTATCTCGACCTCCATCCCAAACCTTCCCTCACGGGCACATCAGCATCCTGGTCGAGCGCGCCCGATGGTGCCCGAGTCGGGCCCGGCGAGGAGAGGGATCCTTCGTGCCGCCAGCGCCTCACCCGGGATCATGGTGTAGCTCATTCCGTCAGCGAGAGGATCACGTCTCGCACGAGGGTGATCGCGAGCCAAGCGCATGATCCCGACAGACCCTTGGCTACGGACATCCGGCCGAGGTACTTGAATAGCGGATGGGGTAGGCGCACAGTGGAAGGAGAAGGGAGATCACATGCGCGACTGGATGGCTCACCCGGATGTTATGCCGATTCTCTCCCCGGGCAGGCACCGCTCGCCACGGCGCGGAGCCTGCTTCATGGAATTCGCGTCGTACCTCGCGGGGGAGCGTTGGAGCGACCATCCTGCATGTACGCACGGCACGCTCGCGCATCTCGCACGGATGGTGAACGACCTGACGAGCGAAGCCGGCCGAGCGAGGCTCACGCCGCTCATCCCGTCAGTGATCGGTCTGACGAGCGACGACCCGCTGCTCGACGTCATGCTTGCCGTGCGAGCTGCCAGCGCCGCCCTGCCAATCGCCGCGGAGGAGCGCCAATGGTCCCTGGCGGTGGGGGTGCATGTGGCCATGATCGTCCTCGCGGAACGGGACGACGAGCTCGCCGACGAGTCGTGGGAACTGGCCGAGGCCGCCCTTCGCGCAGCGCCCGCCGCCGATGCCTGGGCCATCCGGTTCATGAAGAAAGTCGGTCCGGGCCGCCCGGGCATGACTGTGCGGCAGTGCCGCGATATCGTGACCGGCGCCGTGGATGGGATCGCGCGAGCCTGCGGCGTGGACCCTGACGAACGACTCGTCGCCCTGCTCACCGCCGCAGTGTCGGACACGGCACGGCTTGTGGGCACGACGCGGGATGAGGCGGATGTCCGCGTGGGCGCGGATGTCCCCGTCACTGTCTAGCCGATAGCACGGTCGACGCGATCCGGCGGACCTTCACCCGATTGTCGCGGTCACGCTCCCGCGGGCACTCGGCTTCCTCGGGTACGAGTATCGGGATGGTGCCCGCGGCATTGGGTGAACGCCGGTTCGCTCAGGAAGTCCCAGACATCCGCGAGCGGCGGCACCCGGATCACCGCCCCGATCCGCATGCGTGTGAACATCATGAGCCGAGTCTGGTCGATTCCACGAGTCGACGTTCCGCGCACAACCCGACCCCGACGCGCCGATACTTCATGACGTCGGTCGCAGATCCCGTCGGCCCAAGAGCTCGGGTTCCATCTCGGCCACGCGGCGCCTGACCGCCTGTATCACGGCGGCGACTGCCGGGCGATCGAGCGATTCGCGCCGAACCACCATCCAGTAGCTGAGTCGCTCTGCGATCTCGTCTGGCAGCACACGCACCAAGTCGGGATGACGGTCGGCTACGAAGCAGGGCAGCAGACCGATTCCGGCTCCGGCCCGCGTGGCTTCGACGTGGACGAAGACATTCGTGGACGTGAGTGAATCGCGCATTGTCGGGACGAGTCGCCTGGGCGCGTCAAGGTCGTCAACCATCAGCATCGAGTCGATGAAGTAGACGAGCCGATGCGTGGCGAGTTCGACAAGGTCGGCCGGTGTGCCGTGCGCGGCGAGGTATTCGCGCGACCCGTACATGCCGAGCTCGTACGCGGCAAGCAGCAAGGCTTCGGCACGATGCACCTGCGGCCGCCCCACTACCACTTCGATATCGAGGCCCGAGCGCTGCTGCAGCGCCCGCCGGGTCACGGTGACCAGCTCCACCTGCAGGAGCGGGTTGTGACGCTGCAAAGCGGCGACCGCCGGCGCCGCAACGAAGGCGCTGAATCCGTCGGTCGCCGACATCCTGACCACTCCGGTCAGAGCCGCGGTCTCCGTGCCTGATGACTCGAGGACGGCCATTGCCGATTCGACCCCCTCCGCGGCCGACGCGGCTCTGCGGCCCAGTTCGGTCAGTTCCCACCCTCCCGCAGTGCGCGCCAGCACGCGACCGCCCAAAGCTTTCTCAAGCGCTGCGACGCGTCGGGCTACCGTCGTGTGGTTCACGCCCAGCGTCGCCGCCGCGCTGGTGTATCGACCGGTGCGCGCCACGGCGAGGAGCAGCAGGAGGTCCTGCGGATCAACAGTCATTCTGCAATTCTGCATACCCGTGTGTACCGATCTGTGCATTGCAAATCATTGGTTGTGCGCCTTTACTCATCAGAGTCAACGACGACCCATAAGGAGAACCATGACCGGCGACCAACGAGTCCGCACTCATCACGCACCTCACGCGGATGCCGCAGAACATTCGGCGAAGTCGGGCCTGAAGCGGATCGTCGCGGCTTCGATGATCGGCACGGTTGTCGAGTGGTATGAGTTCTTCCTTTACGCCACGGCGGCGAGCTTGGTCTTCGGTGCAGTGTTCTTCCCGAATGCCGCTACTCCGCTCGACGGGATCATCGCGGCGTTCGTCACCTACGCCGTCGGTTTCATCGCCCGACCGATCGGTGGAATCGTCTTCGGTCAGATCGGGGACCGTTTCGGCCGCAAGCACACTCTGCAGGTGACGATCATCTTGATCGGCGTGGCGACCTTCTTGATCGGATGTCTGCCGGGCTTCGGAACGATCGGCTACTGGGCTCCCGCGCTTCTGGTTGGGCTGCGCTTCATCCAGGGCTTCGCGATCGGCGGCGAGTGGGGCGGCGCGGTGCTGCTGGTGGCCGAGCAGAGCCCGAACCGATCCCGCGCGTTCTGGTCCAGCTGGCCGCAGGCTGCGGTGCCGGTCGGCAATCTGCTGGCCACCCTGGTGCTCCTGGCGATGTCGTGGCTGCTGCCGGCTGACCAGTTCCTGGCTTGGGGATGGCGCGTCGCGTTCTGGCTGTCGGCCCTGATCGTCGCGGTGGGCTACTACATCCGCAAACACGTCACTGAGGCCCCGATCTTCCTCGAGACCCGCGCGAAGGTCGAGGCGGAGAAGGCGGTCAGCTACGGCGTCTTCGAGGTTGTGCGCCGTTACCCGAAGGGCGTTCTGAAGGCGATGGGACTGCGGTTCGCCGAGAACATCCTGTACTACATCATCGTCAGCTTCTCGATCGTGTACCTGGTCACTGTGCACCAGTACGACACCAGCCAGTTGCTGTTGGCCCTGCTGATCGCGCACGCCGCGCACTTCGTGGTCATCCCGCCGGTCGGTCGCCTGTGCGACCGCATCGGCCGCAAACCCGTCTACTTCGCTGGAGCGGTGCTGGGCGCTACGTGGGCATTCTTCGCCTTCCCCATGTTCGACACGCTGAACCCGGTGCTGATCGTGCTCGCGGTGACGATCGGATTGTGCTTCCACGCGCTGATGTACGCCGGCCAGCCCGCGATCATGGCCGAGCTTTTCCCGACCCGGATGCGGTACTCCGGCGTGTCTCTGGGCTACCAGGTCACCTCCATCGTGGCGGGCTCGCTCGCGCCGATCATCGCGGCAGCGCTGTTGCAGCGATACGACTCCTGGCTCCCGGTGGCGCTGTATGTCGCCGGTGCGTGCGCGGTGACCCTCGTGGCGGTCATCACCCTGCGGGAGACCAAGGGCGCCTCGCTGCGCGCGGTCGACGAGGCCGACGCCGTGCGGTTCGCGCTGCCCACACCCGCCGCAGGTGTACGTTCGTGACCGCCCCGACCCTGCGGGGTCGTCGCGCTCTGGTCACCGGTGGGGGCGCCGGAATCGGCGCCGCGATCGCGCGCGAGCTGGCCGGCCGGGGCGCCCACGTGATCGTCGCGGACCGTGATGCGGCGGCGGCAGAGGCGCTCGCGAGAGAGCTCGAAGGCACGCCATGGATCGTCGATCTCGCCGACCGCGATGTCCTGGCGGACGACACCTTCACCGCAGGTCTGAGCAAGATCGACATCCTCGTCAACAACGCCGGCATTCAGCGCCTCGACGCGATCCAGGACTTCGACCCGGAAGCCTTCCGATTCATCCTGAGATTGATGCTCGAGGCGCCGTTCCTTCTCATTCGAGCCGTCTTGCCTGGGATGTACGAACGCGGGTTCGGTCGCGTCGTCAACGTCTCTTCGGTGCACGGGCTGCGCGCGTCGCCGTTCAAGAGCGCGTACGTGACGGCCAAACACGGCTTGGAGGGCTTGTCCAAGACGACGGCACTGGAGGGCGGTCCGTACGGGGTCACGAGCAACTGCGTGAATCCGGGGTACGTCCGCACCGCGCTGGTGGAGAAGCAACTCGCCGAGCAGGCGGCCATCCACCGCATCCCGGAATCCGAAGTTCTCGAGAAGATCCTGCTCACGGAGAGTGCGATCAAGCGACTGGTGGAACCACACGAAGTGGCATCGCTCGTGGGCTGGCTCACCTCCGACGACGCGGCGATGGTCACCGGCGCGAGCTACACGATGGATGGGGGATGGTCAGCGCGATGAGAGTCGACCGCCGACCTGCCGAGTAGTCGAGTCACCTCGCGACGACGTGGTGATGCTGATCGGCGCGTCCCTAGGATGAGCGCATGGCGATGCCGGTTCTGGCGACCAAGCTCTTCGTTCCGCCGCCGCGCTCCCACGGACTGTCCCGGCCCCGCCTCATCCGGAAGCTCAACGACGGGCTCGCGGCGGGGCACACGCTGACGCTCATCTCCGCACCCGCCGGATTCGGCAAGACCACAGTGCTCAGTGAGTGGGTCAACGCACGCCGGCGAGCCGACTCCGACCTCAGAGTCGGCTGGGTATCCCTTGATGGGAGCGACAATGACCCCGTTCGGTTCCTCTCCTATGTGGTCGCGGCGTACCACGCCCAGGACGACGGAACGGATGCTGCTGTCAGCGACCCCAACAGGTCTGCCGAGTCCACCCTGACGGCGCTGGTCAATGACGCCACGCGGAGTCAACGCCGAGTACTGCTCGTATTGGACGACTTTCAGTTGATCGAGGACCAATCCATTTGCGATGCGGTCACCTTCCTCCTCGACCATGCGCCGCCGAATCTGCACCTGGCGATCGCGAGCCGATCAGACCCGCTGCTGCCGCTGGCCCGGCTTCGAGCTCGCGATGAGCTCACTGAACTGCGGGCGGCCGACCTGCGATTCACCGCTGAAGAAGCGGCACAGTTTCTCGCTCGAGCGACTGCGATGGTGCTCTCCGCAGACGATGTCTCCGCTCTCGAGGCCCGGACCGAGGGGTGGATCGCCGGACTGCAGCTCGCGGCCATCTCCTTGCGCGAGCGTCCTGATGTCTCAGAATTCGTGTCCGCGTTCACCGGGAGCAACCGGTACATCATCGACTACCTCATCGAGGAAGTCCTCGAACGCGCCCCGTTGCACGTCCGCGAATTCCTCTGCCAGACCGCCATCCTGGATCGCCTCTCAGGGTCGCTCTGCGATGCAGTCACCGGCGACGCGGACGGCGCCGAGATGCTCGCCGCCCTCGAGCGCGCCAACCTGTTCGTCGTTCCGCTCGACGACCACCGGCAGTGGTACCGGTATCACCACCTCTTCGCCGACGTCCTGAAAGTCCGTCTCCTCGCGCAGGGCATCGACCATGTGAATGCCTTGGAGAGCCGGGCCAGCGACTGGTTCGAACGCCACGGCTCACCGGAGGAGGCCGTGCGGCACGCCCTCGCCGGCTCCGACTTCCCGCGGGCGGCGAGAATGATCGAAGCCACGATTCCCAGCGTGCGCAAGAGTCGACAGGACGCCACCCTGCTCGCATGGCTCGCCCTCCTGCCTCAAACTGCGATCGATGCCCGGCCCGTCCTGCAGGTATTCGCGGCGTGGGCCGCTCTCGTCTCAGGCGATATCGCCGCGGTCGAACCGAAGCTCGCCGCCGCCGAAGAGCAACTCGCGGCGGCGACGGCAGGTGTCGCTCACGAGTCCGAGCCTGGTGGCGAGCTGAGCTCCCTCCGCGTCACGATCGCGCTCTACCGGGGTGCGCTGGCGATGGCCGCGGGCGACACGGCGGCGATCGGAACCCATGCTCAGCACGCGTTGGATGCCGCAGCGTCCGATGATTACCTCGGCCGCGGCGCGGCGGCGGGGATGTTGGGTCTGGCCTCATGGGCGCGCGGAGACCTCGAGTCCGGCACGCTTGGATTCCGCCAGTCGGCCGCCAATCTGCGCCGTGCCGGCAACCTCCTCGATGCGCTGAGCACCACGATGGTGATAGGCGACATGCTGTTCGCGCTCGGTCGGATCGCGGAAGCTCAAACGGGCTACGAGTTGGCGATCCGCGAAGCCGACGGCAACCCCCCAGCCGCGGACTTGCACGCCGGCATCAGCGAGGTGCTTCGCCAACGCAACGAACTGGACGCCGCCACGCGACACCTGGCCGCGGCCGATGCACTGGGTGCTGGTTCGTTCTCGCACGAACACCGATACCGCTGGGCCGTGGGCATGGCAGGGCTCGCCCAGTCCGAGGGTGATGCGGATGCTGCTCTCGATCATCTGGCCAGTGCCGACATGCAGTACCGACGCGGGTTCTTTCCTGACGCGCGTCCCATCGGCGGCCTCAGGGCCAGGATCTGGATCACGCAAGGTCGTCTCGCGGACGCCAGGGAATGGGTCGCCGAGCAGGGGTTGAGTAGCAAGGATGAGCCCGCCTACCTGGATGAGTTCGGTCACATCACACTCGCCCGATTGCTCATCGCGGGTGGCGATGAGAAATCCGTTCAAGAAGCGGTGGCGTTGCTTTCGCGCCTCGCCGACGCCGCCGAAGAAGGCGGCCGCATCGGCGGCCTGATCGAGATCCTGATTCTGCAGGCGCTCGCGCTGCACGCTCGAGGACACACGAATGCCGCCCTGCTGTCGTTGGAGCGAGCTCTCGCGCTGGCAGAGCCCCAGGGCTATATTCGGGTCTTCCTCGACGAAGGCGCCCCGATGCTGCAACTGCACAGGGCGGCCGCAGGAGCCGGCATCCGGCCCGACTTCGTCCGGATGCTCAGCCAGTCACTGCGCAATACTCAAGCAGTCGCGGCACCGATGTCGATGGCCGACCCGCTCAGCGAACGGGAACTCGGCGTGGTTCGGCTGCTCGGAACGCAGCTGACGGGGCCCGAGATCGCTCGTGAGCTTCACGTCTCGCTGAACACCATGCGCACCCACACCAAGCACATCTTCCTCAAACTCGAGGTCAACGATCGCGCCTCCGCCGTCCGCCGCGCGGAGGCACTCGGGCTCATCTGAGGACAAATCACCATGCGCATGGCGCAGGTGGTGATGTCGCGTCACCACCTTCCTTCGTAGCTTCAGGGACGTCCCCCAGCGACCAGCCGGGACATCCCAGCATCTAAGGAAGCGCCATGACCATCACTACGACCACCCTCACCCGTGCGGCCGCTGTCGCCGCCGTGCTCGGAGGACTCGCCTACGTCCTCATCCAGTTCATCCACCCGGCGGACGTCATCGAATCCCTCTCCACTCAGGCGTGGGTGAACGTCCACATCCTGAGCTTCGCCGAAGCGATCCTCGCCCTGATCGGCGTCACCGGCATCTACCTGTACCAGTCCCCGAAAGTCGGCCTCGTCGGCCTCACCGGGTACCTGATGTTCGGGCTCTTCTTCATCCTGCAGGCCTCGTTCAACTTCGCCGAGGCACTCATCGCACCCCTGATCGCGGTCAGCGCACCCCAGCTCGCCGTCGACTTCGTCGGCCTCTTCGGACGCTACCCCGCCGAAACCGACCTCGGTGCGCTCGCTGCCCTGCCCACCGTCGGCGCCATCCTCTACGTCGTCGGCGCCATCCTGCTCGGCATCGTCACCATCCGTGCCCGGCTGCTCTCGCGCGGGGCGGCGGTCCTCCTCATCGTCGCTGCCGCCGTCACCCCGCTCGCGGCCCTGCTGCCGCACGCCCTCGAGCGCATGGCCGCGGTGCCCATGGGCTTCGCCCTGGTCTGGCTCGGCTACTCACTGTGGATGAACAGCCGTA
This sequence comes from Microbacterium pumilum, assembly GCF_039530225.1. Taxonomy (NCBI): domain Bacteria; kingdom Bacillati; phylum Actinomycetota; class Actinomycetes; order Micrococcales; family Microbacteriaceae; genus Microbacterium; species Microbacterium pumilum. Next base: position 4,382,487 of record NZ_BAAAOH010000001.1, on the reverse strand, counting down.
CGAATGCGTCACATCCGGCCCTGGTCGACTCAGACCGGATTGCCGCGAGCTGACGTCGACTCGACGAGGCGTGACGACGATGACTCACACATCAGCTCACGGGGATGCCGAAACCAACCGATACGAGATCCGCCTGCACGGGCGGCTTGATCAGGGTTGGAGCGACTGGTTCGGAGGATTCACCCTCACCAATCAGAGCGACGGAACCACCACCCTCACCGGCGAAGTGGTCGACCAAGCAGCACTGCACGGCCTCCTCAGACGCGTCGGAGACCTCGGCGTCACCCTGATCTCCCTGAACATCACAGCCGACGCGGAAGAAGCACAGCATGAACACGCAACTCAGAAGCCCGCTGAGGATGGATCAGAGGTAGGGCGGTTCGGTGCGGTCAACCGTGCGCCCATCCGCTCCACTTCGTCACCTCGACCACGATGATCGGCCCAGGATGTGCGACGTGACGGTACTGCTCGTACTTGTCGTTGAGCGCCCCCCATGCCTGTTGCCAAGACCAGCCATCCTCGACCACGGCCGCGACCCCATCGGCCCGGACCCACCACAGTCGGCTCCAGTCCTCGTCGTACCAGTCCCAGCACAGGGCGACTCGCGGATCTCTTCGGATGTTCCTCAGCCGCTTCAGATCGAGGGTGGACTTGGGCTTCTCGTCGATGCCGACGACCAGGAGTCCCCCCGAGACCGCGAAGGTGACGGGCACCAGATGTGGACCGCCACCCTCCGACACCGTCGCCAGCCGGCCGACCCGCTGCGCCAGCGCCAGGCTTCGGGACTCCTCGGCGGAATACCTCATCCAGCCATCCTCCCCTCGATTGGGTCTCGTTGCCCGCGACATCGCGCTCGCAGGACACTCCTCCTGCCGCGCGGCATCCGTTCCACAGGCGAAGCGGTCGCAGCGGCTGGCGTCGGGGACGAGCAACAATCGCCATTCGCGGCGAGGTCGGGCCGGTCGCGGGATCTCGGATGCCTGCAGATCAAGGATGCCGTTGGCTGGTGTCTGTTCGCCCGCAGTAGGGTCGGCATCGTGGAACCTCTTGCCCCAGGGATGCGGCGTGTAGGCAAAGTCATGCGCCGTCTTCCTGGATCGTCCGTGTCGACGGCGACGCCGGAGCAGATAGCGCGCAGGAGCGGTGCTGGTGCGCCGGAACTGATGGCGTCGATCTTGCTGGGCAGCCGCCCGAAGGGTGTGACGGTCGCGGATCGAACGGTGGAGGGGATCAGGCTCCGCATCTACAAGCCGGCCGAATCTGGCACAGCGCGCCCCCTGATCGTCTACTTCCACGGTGGTGGTTTCGTCTATGGCGATCTGCGTGGCGGTGACTGGATGTGCGGCACAGTCGCGAAGGGACTGGATGCGATCGTGGTGTCCGTCGAGTATCGCCTGGCTCCGAAGCATCCGTTTCCCGCCGGGGTCGACGACTGTTTCGCAATGCTGATTTGGGCCGCGCACCACGCCCGTGAACTCGGTGCGGATGCGGACCGGCTCGGTGTGATGGGGGAGAGTGCCGGAGGAAATCTCGCTGCCGTGGCCGCGCTGATGGCCCGAGACAACGGAGGCCCGCGGATCCGCCACCAAGCCCTGCTGTATCCCGCGACCGGCGCGGGCGAGACGGAGTCCCGTCGCGCGAACGCGGACGCGTACATTCTCACGGCCGCGGACATGGCCACGTTCGGCGAACTCTACGGCGGGGACGTCGACGACTGGCGAGTGTCGCCGCTCAAGGCCGAGTCGTTAGCGGGTTTGCCGGCAACGACGGTCATCGTCGGTGGGCACGACCCTCTGCACGATGACGGCGTGAACTACGCAGACGCGCTCCGCGAGGCGGGCGTTGGCGTTCAGTTGATCGAATACCCGGCCATGCCGCACGGGTTCCTCAACTTTCCACGGTTCGCGAGGGATGCGGACACGGCTATGACAGCCGTCGTCAACGCGCAGCGATCGGCCTTCGGTTAGCACCGGCCCTCGGCCACACGCGGTCGCCTTCGTGCTCACGGCGCCGCCCGGCCGCCGTACTCGGTCGAAATAGTGATTGATCCGACGATGCCGGGGGCGTATCGTTCACGCAAAGTCGCCCCCAGACCCCGGTCGACTCACTGACTGGGGTGGGGTTGCCGATGACCAACATTGTGCGGGGCGCGGCGCCGAGCCGCGGTGTCGCTTCCACGACGTGGACCATGGTCGAGCCAGGCTCGTACGTCGCCCGCCGCGCCGGGCGGGAGCTTGGTTCGGTCGTTGAGACCGGGAACGGAAACTACGTCGCCCTGGACTGCGATGTAGAAGGAATCGGTACCTACGAGACGCTGAGCGCCGCGAAACAATCCGTCGACGACCAATATCGGTGGCACTCCAAGGGGCACATTCCCCACCGATACCGACGAGGGATCGTCGTCGCCTCGGTGGCCGGCCTCCTCCCCGTCTCGCTGCTGCTGGTTGCGCTCTGGGTCTCCGCATCGCCCTAGGCCAGTGAGCAACCACACGTTGCGGGGGCGCCGCGCCCGGGTGGGGCTCGAGCGGATCCACCGTGAGCTTCGCCGGTGGCTGCCCGTCGCGGCGACCACGATGCTGCGTTGCTCGACCGCTGCCGAGCCGGGCGGGGACGCCGGTGACCTTCCGGCGTCGGTCGGCGTAGGACATCCGCGCTGAATTGTGATTGACCATCCGTGGCATGACCTGACACGCTCGTCTGACCGTCTCTGAGAGGAGCGACCGTTCAGCGAATCTCCGGCGAAGGTTTTCGCCCGGCTCAGCACACGGGAGCGACCGGATGTCGCCTCCGTGCGATTGCGGCGTGCGGTCGTGCTGGGAGGCAGCGTCGCGGGTCTGATGGCCGCACGGGTGCTCGCCGACCACGCCGCTGAGGTGGTCATTCTCGAGCGGGACGGGGACGCGGACGAGGTCGGCGGCGAACGCCGTGGTGTTCCGCAGCGACTTCAGGTGCACGCGCTGCTGCCCGGCGGACGTGCGCAGATCGAGCGGTGGTTCCCGGGGTTCGGGCGGGAGGCTGTCGAACACGGCGCGGTTGCCTCTGCGGCGCACCAGAGTGAGCAGTGGATCGACGACGTGCGGGCGGTGACCGCGCCGAACGTGATGCTGCTCAACGGCAGCCGGACCTTCATCGAAGCACTGCTGCGCCGTCGCACCCTGGCACTGGCGAACGTGCGGCTGCTGAAGAGAGCGGCGACGGGGCTGACTTATCGCGAGGGGCGTGTCAGCGGCGTCCGGGTAACGGCCGCGGACGACGAAGGTGTCATGCCGGCCGAGTTCGTCGTGGATGCGATGGGCCGATCCAGCCGGCTGGCGGCGTGGTTGGAGCGCGACGGGTGGGAACCGCCGCCCTTGGAGCGCATGCAGATCGACGTGAACTATGCGACCGCGTACTTCGCTCGCTCCGAGAACGACCCACAGGTCGCCGCGGCGACCTCCCGCGTCTCGCCCGGTTACCCGAAGAGGACGCACGCGGCGCTCACCGCCGTCGAGAACGGCCGATGGATGCTCTTGCAGATGACATATGGCGAGGATCGGCCGCCCCAGGACTGGGACGGATTCCTGGCCCGTTGCGCCGACCTCCCCCCGGTCTTCGCAGAGGTCGCGCACAACCAGCCGATAGGAGAGGTGCACACCTTCCGGCTTGCCGACGCGCGACGGCGCCGCTACGACCGGTTGGACCGCCTTCCGGGTGGTCTGATCAGTGTTGGGGACGCCGTCGCGTCCTTCAACCCGATCTACGGCCAGGGCATGTCCGCGGCCGCGCTGCACGCGTCATGCCTGTCGGAATACCTGTGTGGCGCGTCCGATGCGACCGGTGTGGCGACCCGCTTCTTCGAGCTGCAGAAGGTCGTCGTGGATGCCGCGTGGGATCTGTCCACCCAGAGCGACGCCCAGCGGCTCGAGACCAGCCGGCCGCCACTGCCGATCCGGTTGCAGCGCGCGCTGGTCGGTCAGGTCCTCGCTGCCGCCGTGGTCGACATTCCGGTCGCGACGGCGTTCAATGAGGTGGCCTTCATGAACGCGCACCCCAGCACACTGGCGGCACCCTCGGTGGTGCTCAGGTCGGTGGCCTCGAACGTGCGCACCCGTGCCCGGCGTCGATAGATTCCTCGTGCCGCCCTGCCCCGGGATGTGCCCGGTCCGCGGAGATGCAAGACACGCGATTCCGTCGTTCGTACGTGGCTCACGCGAGCGTGGCGACGGCTGCTCGACGGAACGAACGCAATGCGGCGCCCCAATAGGAGCCGACGCCGAGCCCGCAAACCCGCAAAGCCGGCCCGTGGTCGATCGCGACGACAGTAGCCGCGCCGACCGCGACGCACCACCACGCGGCGAACAGCAGCGCGCGCACGAGAGCTGGGAGCGCCGCGCACCCGAGACGCAGTTGATCGATCTGGAACGCCAGGTGATGCTCCTCATCAAGGGCGATTCGTGTGCCGATTGCCCGGATCACTCACTTCGTCGGGCCCCGAACGCGCGAGGACGACGAAGTACGGCATGGCGACAGCCTCGGCGGTGAGAAACAACGCCAGCTCGGTCCGTAACCCGAGAGACCGGCGCAGGTATGTGAACACACGATCCGACCAGTGGCTGGCCAATGGGGGAGCGCCAAGGTGTCGTAGACCGCGCCGGAACAGTCCGGAATGCAGCTGCTCCTCCGCCACGAGCATGCGCAGAGCTTCCTGCTGAGCTGCGCTGCGGCCGGAGGCCTTCCGCAAGAGATGCCCACCCTCGCCCCCCTCGCCCAGTTCGAACCGCTGGAACGACCGGATGACAGCGCTCCGAACGACGTCGGGCAGATCGGCCGGCGCGTCCCAGTCGACGTGGGCCTCGATGGCCTCGTGGCGCGCCCGGTTGGCAGCAAAATGAGCGACCCAGCCTTCAAATACCGGATCATCGACGCTGGCGGATACGGCAGTCCTCATGACCGTCAGTCTCGCAGCGCGTTCAGGAGCATGGGGTTCGCCCCCCTCACATGATCTGCGCCGGCCGCCGCTGGGACACGGATCGAACCAGGGCCCTCGTCGCCGGCGGCGTCTGGATACGCGCCAAGGATCGTGCCATGGCGGGTGTCAAGCCCGATGACGCAGACGTCGTGGTGAATTCTCCGCACTACGGGGTCCACAGGAACGCATGGTTGCTGCGCCCGTCTGCGGGGATGAAGCTTCCGGTGATTTGGCCACGAATATTGATCGCAGACGCACCGCTGCTCGCGCCAGGCACGCCGAGGTCCCTCATGCCAGTTGATGGCGTCCACCGAAAAGCATGCCATTCGAGCGCCACGCTCGTTTCGGCGGTCCCCGCAATCTGTCCTAGATCGTTGATTCCCATGGCCAAGCTGCTCTTGCCGCCGAGGGTGCCCAAATCCTGCAGTCCTGTAGCGGATGTCCACCGGAACCCATGCGAAGACTTCCCGTTTCCTACGTTTCCGTATCCGATGACCTGGGCGAGCGCATTGATTCCAGTGGGGTAGAAGGCGCCCAAATCCTGCATCCCCCCTGACGCCGTCCAGCGGAACGCCTGGAATGAACCTTCGGCGTTGAGGTGTCGCCCGACTACTTGACCAAGGGCATTGATCGCATCACCAGAGCTGTACCGCCCGCTGAGTGTTCCCAGATCCCGCATTCCGCCAGACGGCGTCCACCGAAACGCATGACTCGACAAGTCGGCCGTATCCGCGTCCCCGGTGATCTGACCCAATGCGTTTATCCCCGTCGCGGCGCTGATGTAGCCGCCGAGACTACCGAGATCCTGTATGCCGCCCGTCGCCGTCCACCGGAATGCATGAGTGTCCCCATTTCTCAAGAGGGAGTACCCCACGATTTGCCCCCGATCGTTGATCCCCCTGGGGAAGGTGCAACACCCACCGAGCGTGCCAAGGTCCTGCATTCCGCCTGACGCCGTCCACCGGAACCCGCGTGTTGCATTGTCGGGATCCGACTCGTCGTCGGGGGTGGGGTGTGAAACCCCCATGACCTGACCCAAGACGTTTATGGCGCGCGCAAACGTCTCGACCCCGCGGAGAGTGCCCAGATCCTGCATTCCGCCCGACGCCGTCCATCGAAACGCATGGCTTGACCCGTCTGCCGTTTCGGCAGTCCCTGCGACCTGACCCAACGCATTGATGGCTACCCCGAAACTCGCGTCGCCGCCGAGAGTGCCCAGATCACGCCATTTCGTCGCTTGCGCCGAGACTGATCCCACGGATGCCGTCGCAGGTTGCAGCGGCGCCACCCCCGCCAACGCCGTGATGACCACGGCGATCAATCCCCAACCACGCCGAACGTTCATTGGTTCTCCGTACCTGAACTGTTCTGCTGTCGGGTGTGACTGAATTGTCCTGCTCGGCAGAGCCATCGGCAAGGCACTCTCCTGCGCTTCGTCCCGCAGGACGGATCGAGGCGCTCAGGCATCAGCGGATCGTGCGACTACGACATCCCGTGGCCTTTCGGCCCCCCCGAGACGCGGCAGTTACCCAGTGCCATTGGCGGGAGTGAGAGAGTGGCGTGACCGCGCCGCGTTACCTGTGACGTACGACGATGGTCGTCGTGATCGAGTCGCCGATGAGGATCGTGTGCTTTCCCGGCCTCAGGGGGTGCAGAAGCGCAACCCAGCCGTGCGCGACAGACAATCCTTCGGATCCGCTCGGCAGCCCGAAGATGTTGTCATCCGGCAGGACGATATTGAGGAGCCGGGTTTCGGCCTCAGCCACTCGCACTCGCTTCCCGTCGACGGTGACCTTGGGCGCGACATCCGGGTCGCCCGTCCTGGCGCACGCGCGGAGTTCCTCTTCAGTGGTCCCGTTTCCTTCGAATGTGCTGCACTCGAACGATGCCGCCATCACGAATATCTTCGTACCCGGCTTCACAGTGCAGGACTCGACCCCGTCGGGCGCGAACGGCGCAACAGTCCGGTGAAGTTCGATACACGCGTACGCGGCTCCACCCGTGCCGAACGGATTCTGCGCGCTCGGTGTTGCGAGGACCGTCGTCCACACCGCCGCGAGATCATGACGAAGCTCTCTATTCGGGACCGTGCTCCCGAATGCCGCGAAGGCTAAGACGACGCTTGCAGCGAGCGACAGGACTCTCGCAATACGCGACACAAGAACCTCCATTGACACATCGATGTGCTGGCCGGCGGGCCGCCTTGGGTGCTGACCGACTGTCCCACGCTGCCGGCCACCCGTCAATGCGTCCGCTCACACCGGGACGAAGGGGTCGCTGATGGCGCTGCGCCCTGCCCGGTGAAGGATCCGTTGACTCGTCAATCGCCTGCAGGTATGTCGACCAGTCCCGTCCACGACCAACGTGGAATCTCGAGGTGGTCGGGTACATCCTCTGCGGAGCGGTGGTAGCGGGACATCGTCGTTGTGGTGGCCCACGCGAAATAGTCGTGAAGCGCCTCTCGGAGAGGGTCTCCCTCTGCCAGACCAACGTCGACCAGGGCCTGATCGAAACAGACGATGGCTCGACGATCCATTTCGTCGTGGACGCCGTTTCCGCTGTGCATCCGTACGACCGAGGTTTCGCTGCCGTACTCACCCGTGTACGTCGTCGGTCCTCCGAGCGCCTCTGCCCAGTATGCCGCGAGCCGCTTCGTGTGCTCCGGATGAAAGCCATGGCTGAAGGCGTGGCTGACTACGTCGTCCGCCATGACCCTCGCGTGCCACGCGCCAGCCAGCCGCTCCAGCCCTTCGACGCCGCCTGCAGCCTCATAGACCGTACCCATGCGCTCAGTGTCGCACTTCTGCAATACTCCCGAGCCGATCCAGGTCGAGCAGGGTGCGCTCCTCGTGGCGCAAGTGGGTCTCCATGATCGCGGCGACTCCTCGAAGGCGCCTGCGTGATGCCACTCGAATCAGGCGGTCCCGTGGACGTCGCCGGTTGAACAGGCTGCGGGATTCGACCGCTAGCATGTGGATGCGCACGGGCTTCAGATGTCTGGCGGTGGTCGATTCGCACTCTGGGGGCGCGATGGATGAGTCCACGACGAGTATGGGTGGCTGGCTGCTTCTGGCTGGCATCGCGCTGATTCCGATCCTCATCGGGTACGTCCTCGGATTCGTCGCCTGGGTCGGGGGAATGTCTGGTTCGGAGAGCATAGGCGGTCGGATCGGCTGGGGAGTGGCTCCAATCCTGGTTGGCTGGATCCCACTCGTCGGCTATGTGCTCTTCTTCGTCTACCTTGCGACGGTGCGTCGTTCTGGCTCGTCCGGCAGTGGAAACTACGGTGTGGACCGATATCGCGCGTCCCCGCAATCATCGATCGGTCAGTCTGACTTCGGCGCCTGGTCGAGTCCGTCTCAAACCTGCGGCACCTGTTACGGCAACAAGGTCGTTCCATGTTGGCGGTGCAACGGAACGCGGACGGTTAGGGGCACAAATGAGTACTGCAGCAGCTGCCAGGGCGGCTTTGTCACGTGCACCTCCTGCCACGGCACTGGAACAGCCTGACGATTCCATATCGCTGACCAGAGGCCTGATTCGACCAGACCTGGCGTCTCAACGAATTCGAACCCATCGGATAGAGCCCGCCCGGCAACCGAACTCTGCTCATACCGGCGAAGGGCTCGCGTCACGGTCCGAGGTTCGGTGTGGCCGTGCCCCAGGATGTCGCGGGGCCGCGTGATCGCCTTTGAGCACTGCCCTGGCGAGCGCTCCCGTTTGATCTTGGCAACCAGCCGTTGCGACACCGAGGATGGGGTTATCCGATCAGCGGCGCTCAGTGTTGCTCAGCGTTCGGGGACCGCCGCTCCAGTCCGGCTGTCCCGGTCGCCCGTGCAAGAACGCGGTCGCCCTCTCGCACCTCCATGTCACCGACCAGGGTATTGACGATCCCGTCGCCGAAGTCGCCGTACTCGCGACCCGCGCATAAGAGAGTGAGTACTTCTCGGTGGCGACGGCGGATGTCCACCCGGAACTCCTCCGGAGTTCCCTCCACTCGCACGCTGCCCGGGGGAGTGACGATGAACTCAGCCTTTCCCTCCTGAGAGACGAAGAAGTATGCCAGCGGTACGCGAACCGGTGTTCCCCAGACTCGAGATCTCAGGACGGTGCCCTCCAGTGCTGTATCGCCACGATCGAATTGGTGGGCCGATACCCACCACCACTCGGTGGCAAGTCGGCGACCCCAGTATTGGGTGATGGATCCGGGTACCGCGGTCAGCGCGACGTGCTCGGGACCATGCCGGATCCAGCCGGTGAAGGTCGCCAACGGCCATCCGTAGGTTGCGAGGTCGGGCACCTTCAGCAGTCCGGCAGGAAAGATGTCCGGCATGACGGGTTCACCGACCACGTCGATGGTCAGATCCCACGAGACCTCGCCGGCATGCCCCGCGCAGCGCTCGGTGGTCATGAAGTTCTCTCCAGGCATCCACGACGGCAACTCGTCGAAGAGGACCTCTCGCTTGTATGGCGAGTGAACACTCACCCGCAGGACATGGTCTCCGCGCCGGCGACGCTCGATCCAATCCACGATCAGCGCGATCGGACCGGCGTTGACTTTGAAGAACCAGTACTCCAGGGCGGCAGACGGATGTTCCCGGAACCCGACCTGAGGCATAGCAGCCCTCCCTCCAGGCCTGCCATCGCGATGCGCCAAACACTATCGACGCGCCAGATCTGCGGCAATGGCGTGGCAGGCGCCGACGCGGGCCGGCCCGAACGGACTTGAACAGCCGGCTCGGAGGCGGGTCGCCGAACGGACGCACGGGTCTTGGATCAGGCCGCCCAGTCGGGGGTTTCGGCGGTCGTTCGGCTCGTACCCCTCCAGATCGTGTGTGTGTCGGAGCCGTCGAGGTTGGAGACTCGCAGCTCGTTGCGGTCCCAACCGTCCTGGTACCACTCGAACACCAGCTGTGTCCCGTCCGGTGACCAGTCCGCGTTGAACGCGTTGGCGTGGGGCGGCACCGCGAACAGCTCGCGGGGCTCACCGCCACTGGCCGGCACCGTCCACAGAGACAGGTTCGTCCCACCCGAGTTCTCGCGGTGGAAGAGGATCTGCTCGCCGTCCGGCGAGAACCGAGGCGGGCCCGGCGATGGGATTTCGGATGCGACGAGGCGAGGAGTGCCGCCGCTGACAGGGACGACGAGCAGGTCTCCTGTAAGCGGATCTCCACGATCGGAGGCGGTGGTGACCTGGAGATAGACGATCTGGTTTCCATCGGGCGAGAACGACGGGTAGTCATCGTATGGCAGGAGGACCTGTTCGGCATTCGGCGGTGTGACCCTGACGGCCTCGCCGCCTTGTACTGGTACGACGGACAGACCCACGGCCCCTCCGTCCAGTGGCATCGACGCGGCGAACGCCACCAGCATCCCGTCCGGTGAGACACCGGCGTCGGCGCTTCCCGCAGGTGCATCCGGGGCGACCGGTTCGGCGGCCGGCTCGCGGTAGTCCGCCCGGCGGAACACCCGGCGGCCCGGGGTGGGCTCGCTGTCGTACACGATCGCGTTGCCGCCCGCCCACGCGACGTGAGCCAACGTGGGATCGCCGGTCACCACCTGTTGCAGTTCGCTGCCGTCGAGAACTCTCAGCTCGGTGCCGCCTGAGCTGGTCGACCCTTCTACCGCGAACAGGATTCGACCGGAATCGATTGCGCCGTGGGTTTCCTCGTCCGCGGCCCGGGTTTTCGTGGGCGACGACGTAGGGCTCGTCGCCGCTGGCGATGCGCACGACGTGAGAAAGAGGAGGATCAGAATCGACAGCGCCCGAATCGGCGACGACGCTGATCCAAGGTGGGTTGCATTGTTGCGGATGGTCACTTGTTGCCTTCTTTGACGATCCAACGAACGGCGTCACCGACGGCACCGGGGTTCTCGCTGTGGATGTCGTGTCCGGAGTCGACCCATTCGAACTTTCCTGGAGACCAGCTCGCGGCGTAAGACTGTTGCAGCGGGATGATCGCCTCAGCGTAGGCAGGTCCGAGTTCGGTCTGGTCGCTCCAGGGCGCGTGCTCCGCCGCCAGGTAGACGAGGGGAACCTTTGGTCTGAGGTCGCGTCGCTCGTATGCCCACTTGTACATGGCGCAGTTGTCGATCTTCTGTAAGGACTCCTCGCCGTCGCGTCTGCGGTTCTCGGGGTCGCAGGGACCGACGCCGTCGGGGACCATGCCGACGTCTTCGAGGGTGATCTCCTCATCGAAGCTGGCGTCGACCATCACGATTCCGACGACCTTGCCCGGGTGCGCGACCGCGTATGCCGAGGCGACCATCCCGCCGGCTGATTGGCCGATGAGAATGAACGGCCCCGGGTCGCCGATAGTCTCCATCAGTCCGTCGAGGTCACCGACAACCATCTCCGGGGTTTGTGTCCCGGGCACGGCTTCGCTGTCGCCGACGTTGGCGCGGTCGTAACTACAGACACGGAAGTCCGGCTCAAGCTCGTTCGTGAGGGCGCCGTAGTAGCCGTAAGACGTGATTCCCGGCTGGTCGATCCAACCGTGCAGGATGACCAGCGTGGGGTGTCCGGATCCCTTGCAGTGGACGGCCAGATCATGCCCCTCGACCGCGACGACTCCGTCCACGTCTGCGCCTTCGGCGACCGGGAGACTGACCTCGGGAAGAGTCTCGGTCACAGGAGCGGGGCTGCTTGCTGCAGACGAGTGAGTGTTGGTCCCATCTGGCGTTCGGCCCGCGCACGCCACGAGCACCAACACCGCTGCGGTGATGCCGACCAGCGAGAGCGATCGATTCATGGATGGTGGACCTTTCCGCTCCCGTCACGGCGAGGTGACGTATACATCGATGACCTCCCCCTTGAGCGTGAACCGCAGAACCGCGCCGTTGAGGGTTCGGTCGACCGTGGCTGGCAGGCCGTCGGAATCGCACGCCATCTGATCGAACCCCGATCCATCGTCGGTGCGGAGCAGAATGCACGTGCCGCCATCCAGCTTTTCGGCGGTCCAGGGCTGGACGGCGTCGAGCCGCTGGAACCCCTGCAGCGACGTGTAATCGAGCCGCTGTCCCTCCACCCATAGGAGGGCGCCGTGCAAGCTCTCCCATGTCAGCGCCGGATCCTGTGCCAAGGCAGCGTGTGCACCCGGAGCCGGGACTGGCACACCAGGTAACAGCGTCGGCGCGACTCCGCCGGTCGGAGGGTCCACGGTCACATAGGGCGTGTCGCCGTCTGGAACCGACGCAACCTGGTTTCGCAGGCCCAGGACAGTCACCGCGACGGTTCCGACCACCGCGGCGACGAATACAAGGGCGAGAGCGACCGCGAACGCAGGCGTGGCGAGGTGATGCACCCAACTCGCCAAGCGTCGGCTATGCGAGCGAGGAGGATGGGGAGCCGCCGCCATGATCTCGTCACGCAACGCGCTTTGCCGCGGCCCAATCGGGGCATTCCTCAGTCCCGGGTGCGGATCCGCGGCCTGCATCAGTTCCGCAATCCGTGACTCCAGTTGTGTGCTCATTTCGCACTCCCCTCTAGCGAGGGCTCGCCCAACATAGCGCGCAGCCGCGCCCGCGCTCTGGACAGCAACGTCCAGACGGCCGCCGTGCTGCAATCCAGAACGGCCGCAATCTCCGACGCCGACATCCCATCCCAGTACGTCAGCTGCAGAGCTTCCTGCTCTCGAAACGGCAACGCCCGTACGGCGTCGCGCACCGCGACGGAGTCCTCGACGCCGATCCGCGAGGCAGCCTCCTCTAGGCGACACCGCAATGCCGCTTCGACATCACGACGCAGTCCCTGTCGGCGGTACCAGTCGGTCAACCGATTCGCAGCCACCCTGAACAGCCAGGCTCGCTGAAACGGAGAGCGCGGATCCTGCTTCTCCCACGCCAGACGGAACACATCGGCAGCGAGCTCCTCCGCATCCTCCACGTCGGCCACCCGACGCCGCAGATACCCGAACACCGCCGGATAGTGGGCATCGAACAGCGTGCGGAAAGTCTCCTGCCGCGAATCCACCATCCCCACTCCGATCAGCGAGAACATCCATCACTCTGTAAGCCGTCCGACGCGAGCAAACCTTACAACCGGACGTCATCGACGTGACCCCCTCGGGCGAGAATCCCAGTGGCAGCCGCCCAGCTCTCGAGAAGCGTCACCCGAGAGGAGCCTTGTCCGAAACGGTGCGATTCGAAGCGCGAATGCACCCACCCACCCGATGGGGGGCCGATGCGAGCGGCGGACTCCGAGCATTCAAGCCGGAGTCGGGAGCCGAGCCGATTGTCATCCACCCAGTCGGGCCTGGGGATAGACGCCGCGCGCGCCGGTGTGAAGGCGTTCTGCTCCCGGCTGACGCCAACCACTTCAGCAGTAAGGAGTGGTCCTGCTTCGATCAAGAAGCCCGCGCGCTGTGCCCGCATGCGTTCGTTGAGAGCTGGGGGGAAACCAAGCCCAGGTCTTGGTGCCCGTCATCGCCGTCCGGCGCCGTGACCTCAGTCATGCCGCCAACACATCCCTGGTCGCCGATGTGGATTCCTCGTCGGCCAGCACGCCGTTGGAGGCGACAGTTAGGACCCTCACCCGGTTGTGACTGTCATGCGCATGCGCTAGTCCTGCTTACCAGGAGCTCCTCTCGATCAGATCTAGGGGGTTGGCATGGATTCGGCGGAAGTCGTCGTCGCGGCGTACGCGTTAGTCGGCGCGCTGATCGGCGCGGCCGTCACCGCCGCTATCACTGTATGGAGCGGGCATCGACAGCGGGAGAACGAGATGGTTATCGCTGCGCTCTCTCACATGGTCGGCGGCAGTCAGGAACGCACGGCGGGCATCGCAGCCTTGGACGTCCTTCTCGGGGAGAAGGGGATCAAGCCCGGTCGGTTCCCACAACTGTTCCGGCGACGGGCGCGGTACGTCATGGCGATCACTTGGGAGTATCAGGCACAGCTGATATATGTCCTCTCGCACGGCCCCAACCGTTTCGCAGCGCACGAGATAACGAATGTCATCGCAATGGGCAATCGCCTGTTCGCGGAGGGGCAGCCGTGGCCACACGCGTGGATGCGGGAGCGATTGATCGTGGCGATGCGGTCGTACGCCCGGCAAGAGGCGGTGGATCAGATTAGCCATATGGAGGAGGACGGTGAGCACAATTCTCGTACGAGGAGCTCCACGAGCCGACACAGGAACCCCCCACTGGATCCTGATTCGGTGATTGCGCTGAAGCTGGCGATCAACAAATGGTGCGTTCTGCTCGGGGACAGCGTCGCCGGACCGCCTAGTGCACCTTCGGTGACAGACGCCGATCACGGTGTGGGCACGACACAGCACCCGACTACAGATCTATGAGTTCACCTTTGGGCGAATCGCGGCGATGTTCCGGAGAGCCATTGGGGGTACATCCTGTTGCGTGCAAGACGTGTCATGGCCTGGGGCACGTCACGACCGGGCGTTGCGCGTCGAATGATTGGGTCGACCATCCCGAGAGGGAGAGCACTGTGATGCGCGAACAGGCAGGTCAACCAAGGCGCATCCAGTTTCCACGGCGGACGAGCGTGCTGGACGGATGCGCTCGGCACGTGTTGATCGGTGCGTCGTGGGCTGAGCGGCGCCCTGAGGTCAGCGAACTGAATCGTCAGGCTGTGCCCTGCCGTGGCAGGAAGTGCAGGTCACATAGCCGCCTTCGCAGCTGCTGCAGTACTCATTCGTGCCTGTAACGATCCGCGTCCCGCCGCCACACTATCGACGCGCCCGATCTGCGGCAATGGCGTGGCAGGCGTCGACCAGTTCCCCACTACGGACACAGTCTTCGCGTCCGGCGTGCAAGCCCTCCTCACGGCCCGAGCCGCATCTGACCCGAGGGGCCCCCTGCGTCGATCGATCAACGGCACGATTCGCGCTCGCCCGGCTATTCGCCTCGGCGCTGGCCATTGATCTCTGCGGTGACGGAGGTGGGGAGCGTGCTCTTCCCCCGCGAAGGCTGAGACGCTAGCGTGTGGAGCCGAGCCAGTCTGCATCGCACCATTCCGTCGATCGCACTAGGGGCGTTCATGTCCTTCACTCGGCACCACCTCCGCTTTCCGGCAGTCTTTGCCGCGGCCTTCGCCATCGTCGCCGTCGCCTCCGTCGCAACGCCCGCCTCCGGCGCAGCGTCGGCCTCCGGCGCAGCGTCGGCGCGCATCACCGGCACTGTGTCCGGCATCCAAACAGATCCCGACTACGGGCTGACGGCCGCGCTCGTGACGGTCTACCCCGCAGACGACCCCACCCACGCGGTGGCCTTCTCGTTCGTCGCACGCACTTCAGCTGGGTTCGAGATCGAGGTCGCCCCCGGGTCGTACCTCGTGTCGGCCCGAACCGAGGCCCGCGCGACAGAGTGGTGGCCTGACGCAGCAACACCAGACACAGCGACGTCGGTCACGCTCACGGCGGGCGATGAGGCGGAGCTCAACTTCGCCCTCGACACTCCAGCCGCGTCGTTCAGCCTCGATGACACGGACCAGCCGAACTTCCGGGGGCTCGGAACATCCGGGACGATCCTCACCGCCAGCCCGGGCACGCTGTCCCCCGCGCCGGATTCGGTCGGCTTCCAATGGGCCAGCAATTCCTCCGAACGCCTGAGTACCACAGTCGTGCTCCCGGGCGAGACCGACCCGACGATCACCGTCCCCGACGGGATGCCGATCTTGTTCGCCGCGATGACCCCCCTCAAGCCGGGATACAGCGAGTGGCCCGTGCTCATCCCGTATGCGGTGACCGATCCGGTCGACGGAGTCGACCAGTTGCTGGCAGCGATGGACCCCGACCCCACAACCTATGCCAGCGCCCGCGCGGTCGAGGACGTCATCCCGCTCGAGTTCGTGGTGCCCGCTGGGATCGCAGTCGGGACGCGCCCGATCCGCGGATTCCCGACTGCAGGAAACTCCTACGCGGTGCTCTCGACCGGTGATGCGGAGCAGGCTCTCGAGCCGGGCGACGCGTCGGCCGAATTGTCGACCTTCATCAACTCTGCGCCGTTCGAATTGTTCTGGCAGACCGATGAGACACGAGTGCGGCTCATGCTCGCACCGCCCGCGGGTCAGGAGTGCCTCGCGGTGGACCTCATGTTCGGGTCCGAACTCGTTCCGGAATACATCGATGTGCCGCCGGCCGACAGCGACTATGCCTCGGTTGAGAGCCCAACGGTCGACAGAGGCGAAGATGGTGCGCCGCCGAACAACTTCGCCCGCGCACCCGGCGGAGCGGTGATCAGCCCGAGTTCGGGGCTCGAGTTCACGGTCGAGCCCGGTTGGCGCATCGACGGCTGGACACAGCCGGTCACGGCACGCGTCCCGCTTTCGGGGGAGTCGCTCGCTGGACCGGGCTACACGGACGTCGTGATCTCGGTTCAATCTACGGACTATCTCATCTCCGACTCGGTCCTGCTGGTGGACAATCTGCGCTTCGAAGAGGCGAGCGGATGCCCCACCGACGGCATCGTGACGCCCCTCGATGAACCCGACCCGGTTATCGAGGGAACCAGGCCTGCGATCGCGGGAGCGGCGCGAGTGGGAGCGAAGCTCAGGGCTGACGTGGGAACGTGGAGCCCGGACGGAGTCGTCCTGAAGTATCAGTGGCTGCGCAACGGCGGCCCGATCGCCGGGGCGACGGCGCAGACCTACACCGTGCGCTTGCGCGACCTGGCGTCGCGGATCTCCGTGCGAGTCGCCGGAACGTATGCCGGCGCCGACACCATCAAGCTGACAAGCACACCCACCCCACGAGTTCGACTGCACTGAGCACGGGTTGCGGTGCGCGTTCGTTTGGACTCCATAGCGAATGGAGCTCAGCTCTCGTGGCCCCCATGCGCGTGCGTGACCCGAATGAGGATCGAGTAGGGCACTCTGTGACGATGACCACTCCATCCGTTGTCCACGTTGTACTCGTCCGTTGGAAGCCAACGGTCAGCGCCGCCACGCTGGAAGAACTCCGCGGACTTGCCGGCGCATTTCCAGACGCGATCCCCGGCGTCCTCGCCGTCCATTGCGGGCCGAACACCAGTCCGGAAGGCCTCGCCGGCGGCTTCGACTGGGCGCTGATCGTCAGCTTCACCGGCAATTCAGCTCGAGACGAATACCTACCTCATCCGGCGCATCAACCCGTCGCCCAGCTCATTTCTCGATGGGCAGAAGAGGTCGTCGTCTTCGACGTCAATTCGTGAGAGTCAGTTTGCCCGTGGAAGCCCGTCGGATATCGCCTGTCGGATCCTCCAGACAGGGAAGCCGCTGAGTTGCGCGATCAGGTCGACATCGAACTCGTGGACGACGTAGGCTTCCCGCACCGCCCGGATGCGTGTGGGATTGTCAGCGAAAGCAAGAGCGAACTCGGTGGCGTAGCGCTCCCAGACGCTGACCTCATACCCCGGTGCCGTCACGCTGCTTTCACCTCATCTCGGGTCTGAACTCTCAAGAGCGGTCGCATCTTTGACGCGATGCTACGACAGCCGTGTTAACGCCATGAGACGCGCAGATGCCGGGGGCGCTCGCTTCGCTCAATTACGGCGGCGATGCCGGGAGGCCAAGGTTGCCCAGCGACCGCCGCGAGACGCGGCGTATGGTCGGCTTCCGATCGGTCATGGCGACTTCTCGAGACGGTTACCCCGGGTCGGACCGCACCCCAGCGCCGCCGCCTCGTAGGACGGCTACGCGGCCCGATGTCATCACAGCCACCCCAGATAGGCCGGCGCCGTCAGTTCGAGGTCGGTCAGGGGAAGGGCGCCTGCATCGCGCAGGGCAGCGTACAGTTCGGGCTCCGATCGGATGCTCGTATCGATGCGGTGCGCCTCGGCGAGCTTCCAAAGGTCATCCGTTCCCAGGAGCGGCGGGCATTCCTTCAACCGCACGGGCCGCGCGTCGCCTGTGTCGGCGCGTTCGGCCGCGAGCGCCGCGGCAGCCAGGACGCGGATCTCGCCGAAGCGGTAGGGGATCGTCAGGGCAGCGATCCGGCGATCGTTCAGCAGACCTTCCAGCGTCGCGACCACGCGGGGTTCGCCCGTCGGAGCGTCCCGGACCGTCTTCAAGGCGTTCACGAGCACGGCGGCGTCCTTCGAGAACAGGTCCTCCTCCCACGCGTCCGCCGCCTCGATCGGTCGGATCGGCTCCCAGCGCTCGGGCGCGGGCAGCTCCTCCAGCAGCTCGTCGATCAGGGTGCGCCCGCGCAGCACGTACTCGCGCTCGGGGAGCAGAACCCACGGCCGGACAACGGGGGGCGCGGCCCGCAGGCGCACCTCGCCAGGCTCACCGGCCGCCTCAGCTGCGACCGCCAGAGCGAGGCCTGCGAGCAGGCGCAGCTCGCCCGCGACAGCTGGCGACGGGAAGTCGACGACACTCTGGTCTGACAGGAGCCGCCGCAAGCGCTCTCGCACCTGATCATCGGTCGTGGGCTGCGCCAACAGGAGTCCGGCTGTGGACGCTCGCTCGACGGGATCCGGGTCTTCCAGGCCGCTCCGGATCAGCGCCAGCTCTGCTGCGTCATAGATCGTCGGCCTCATGGGGACCTCCGCTGCCACGTCGAGAAGTCTATGGTCACGACGGCGTTCGGTCCGTACTTCAGCGTGGCACCGACGTTGTCCGTCTGACGGATCACCCCGTCGTGGTCCACGGCAAAGCCGAATGGGCGCCCTTCTCCCGTGAAGAATCCCGCCGCGTTCGTCGCCGGCGACCGCCGGGCCATCCAGCTCGGATCGACCCGGTTGATCCGCTGGGCGAGCTGCTCGAAGGCATCGGCCTTCTGGGTCGGGGTCAGGCCAGTGGCTCGCACGAGCAAATCGCGACCGCGCCCGAACAGCTCACGTCCGATCGTGGCGCCGTCGGCGAACGGAAGGGTCAGGATGCCCTCGAGGGTGACGGACGTGTACTTCGAGGGATCCCACGCGGCGCCGCCGCGGCGGCCCACAGAGACTTCACCTGTCCGCGCGCCGCCTGCCCCGCCGCCCTCGAGCGCCATCGGGGCGAAGCCGCCGTGGCGCTTCACGGCGCCGACGAGCTCGCGCAGGGTCGGATGGGTGGTGAACAGCCGCAGCTTCTCCGCGGCGGATGTGCCGATCTCGACCTCCGCCTGCCCGCGGGCCACCCAGTCGGCGAACTGGCTGTGCTGTTGCAGGGGAATCCCGTCCTGGAGGATGTAGCGCCGCCCTTCGTCTCTTGTCGGGTCCACCGCCGCAACCTGGTTGCGGCGCACCACGACCCGGTTGTTCGTCAGCCGCTTCACCTGGTCGGCGACGAAGTTGTACTCGTCCTCGAGCGCGCCCCGGTGGGCCTCCTCGTAGATGCGGTTGAAGTCGGCCCGCCAGTACTGTTGCTCGCTTCGGGAGAGCCCCTCGAACCGCTCGCCCATGTAGTCGAAGCCGGTCTGACCGCGCACCCGCTCCAAACGCCGGTTCTCGGCGACCTCGTGCACGAGGATGGAGATGTCGTGGACGCTCGCGCGGCCTGTCGCCAACCGCCGCCACCACTGCACGTTTTCGGGCAGGAAGTCGATTCCGGCGCTGTCGAAGAGATAGCTCTTGACCCGCTTGAGCGTAGCTTGACCGACGTTGAGACCCCCCTCGGCGGCCGTCCGCTGAACGGCGCCAAGGTCGGTCGATGCGAGCAGCCGCGTCCGCAGCGCCTGGATCGCTTCGGCCGGCAGTCCCCAGCGCACCGGGTCGGCGAAGGCGCGACCTCCGCTCGCGCTGCTGGGCCTGACGATCGGCCCCCGCTCGGCGGCCACCTCCCCGGCACTCCGCGCGAGTTCCACGTGCGGGGCGAGCTCGCCGGTGGCGCCGCCGATCCGCTCGATGACGCGGAAGGATGCCTCGCCGAGGGCGCTCACCACGAAGGAGCGGGCCGCGCTCAGGGGGCGCACCGTCGGTTGGTTGAGGATGAGCTGCACCGATCCCCGACCGGGCTCGACGACCCCGCTGCTGCCCTCAGCCGAGACGACCGTCGTGTCCGGCCGGCTGCGGAACCAGTCCAGCGCCTCGCCGTACATCGCCGAGTCGACGGTGAAGTCGGTGCCGAGGGGCCGCAGCGACCTCGTGATCCGGATGCCCTGCAGCCGGTGCAGATTCGACAGCACCTGACTGCGGACCGCGCCGCGCCTCAAGTGCTCTGCGGTCGTGGCGTCGATGCCCCAGCGCCGCAGGGCGGCCTCGCGCTGTTCTTGCGGAAGCGCGTCCGCCTCGGAGACACGGCTCGCCAGCTCGGCGGCCAGCGCGTCCTCCGCGGTCAGCGCCCGCTCCACCCGCTCGGCCAGACGGCGTGAGATCTCCTCGGGCACTCGACCGGACGGCAGCTCTTTCATCGTGACGTCCAGCGCGGCCAGAGTGCGCTGATGACGCAGTTCCAGGACGTGCATGCGTCCGGCCAGACGCAGGTTGCGCAACGGGCTCCGCAGCAGGCCGTTGGCGACCGTAACGAGCCCGAGGAACGCGGCGTTCTCCAGGCTGATCGATGCCACCTCCTGCGAGGTGAGCCCCTCGCCGCGGCGGTGTTGAGCCTCCCGGTTGGCCAGGACCAGGTTCGCACCCAGCATCGCCCCGCCCTGGAGTCCCGCCTTCGTCACGCGCCCGAGCGTGCTCGCGGACCGCTCCACGCCGGCGAGCGCTTCGAAGCCGGCACCCAGCACCCGCGCTCCGCCGATGAAGAGGAAGTTTGTCGCGAACTGCTCGCCGAACTCACCCACCGAGGGGCTCCGGGCGGTCATCGGATAGGAGAGCCCCGTGAAGACCGTGGCTTCGGCCAGCGTGCCGACACCGGCGGCGCCCAGCTCGGCCCACACGGTGCCGGCGGCGGTGCCCACGCCCCAGGCCGTGCCCGCCGCGGCTTCGACGTAGGCGCCGATGCCACCCGACAGCACAGCGATCCCGACGAGCGCCGCGAAGGTCATCAAGCGGTCCCACGCCTGTTGGTCCTCGACGGTCGACTGCATCTTGTGCACCCAGGTCAGCCAGGTGCCCTTGGCCTTCTTGTCGAGCAGCGTACGTGCGCGGTCGTGCTCTCCCGAGCGCCAGACGCCGAGGATCTCCTCCCACTCGCCCTGGACCACGAGCGTCTCGGCCAGCGCATCCTCGACGATCTCATTGCCGTGTTTCCCCGGGAAGGCGCCTCGGAGCGCACCCCAGATGCTCAGGCTGTCGTACAGGGCCTGCCAGACCCTGTCGACTGTGTCCAGGTTGAGCGCGACACTGGCTCCCGTCTGCAGCGACTGGAGGCTGCCGAAGATCGCCATGAGCTCGGTCTCGGCCTGTGCGGGATCCTGTATCAACTGGGTCCGGACGGCGGCGAGCCGAGAGCGCAGGTCGGCGTCGATGGCGTCCATCCGGTAGACGTCCCGGGTCAAGCCCGGGTCGCCCGGATCAACCGCGGCGACCTCTGATTTGCGAGCCTCGTCGAGTATCGCGCGAATCTGCGCGAGCCACAGCTCCATGGCGGTGACGGGGAACAGCACCGAGCGCCGTTCGGCCGCAGCCAGGCGCGCGCGACCCAGGTCGTAGAGGTCGGAGACCTCCGCCGCTTCGATGTAGCCGGTGGCCACATCCTGAATGAGCTTGTAGACGGCCGGCCACCCCGCGAATCGACGGGCGATCGCCGCGGCTGTGTGCAGGCCTTGCGTCACCTTGAGCATGATGTCGAGCTGGCCCGCGGTCTGCCCGTCCCACAGCGCGACGATGCCCCCCACTCCGACCAACGATTCGCGCCGCCGGGCCACGCGCGCCCGGATGTGCTCTGCCCGGGCGCGCATGGCGACGGTCTCCGGCGGGTCCCACGGCACGGTCGTGAGGCCGGTCGTGCCGATGACATAGGCGACGCGCGAAGCACTGGGCGGCCGCATGAGCTCGCCGGCGACGTCGGCGATATCGTCGAGCAGATCCACCATGGCGCTCAGCCGCTCCAGGATGAGCAGATCGTTGGCGCCGGGAGTAGGGCGGATTTTCGATGCGGCGCCGATCGCGGCCGTGTCGGCGAACGGGGTGTCGAGCAGCTGGGTCTCGGTTGGGGAGCCTCTGTTGGCCTGGAACATCGCGCTGTGCACGGTCGCCCGCAGCGGCACGGTGTCGCGCTCCTTCGGGATGACACCTGGGATCGGCAGTGAGGGCGCCTCGGGGATCGCTGCAAGCGGGATGTCTTCCGCGGGAAGTCCCCACAGCGGGGCGGCCGGCGTCAACCGCGTGGCGGCCTCGGGCAGCCCGTAGAGTGCGAAGGCGACCTCCTCCGCCGTGGCGTCAGCGGGCGTGGCTCGCACCCAGCTGGGCAGCCCCTGCCCGCCCAGGTACTCCAGGGAGACCTCGCGCAGCTGCGCAGCATCCCGCTCGATGGCCTCGGGCGTGAACTCCTCCGGATGCTCGGCTCGCCACAGCGCCGCCTCTACGTCCACCGTCGTGCGCAGTGACAGGTACACCGGCTGATCGAGAGGATGACGGAAGCTTCCGCCCGCGGTGGGGGCGGGCCCCAGGTAGAAGAACAAGGTGGGCGATCCGAGGGGGACGGTCAGGACCTTGCCGAGGTCGATCTGCAACGGCGGGGCGAAGCCCGGCGACCCGGGTGTCCAGGCGCGTGCGGCGTCGCGGGCCACTCGCGGCGCGACGCGCTGGAAGGACTCCAGGATGCGCGCCACCAGGCGCCGACCGACCTCTTCCCGGACGCCCTGTTCATAGAGAGGGCTGCCGAAACGAAGCACGGCGACGTCACGTCCGACGTTCACGGCGTCGGAGAGCCGATCGGGCCGGAGCCAGGCGGTGAGCGATCGCGTGGCGTCGTCGGCTGTGGATCCGGCCAGGTCCATGAGACTCCGGACGAAGTCTTCAGACGATCGATGCCAGTGCAGCTCCATGAGAGGCGGGTTGAGCCGCACACCGACGAGCCATGAGGCCAGTTCTCGGACGAGGCGCAGGCTGTTCGTCTGCAACCACTGGTCGGCGGTGACCGCGGACGCGGCAGGCACTCCGCCCGACTCTGAGGAGGTGCTGACGCGTTCGGCGACGCGCTCAGGGTCGGCGGCCAGATGCAGCAGACCGTCGTGCGCGTCGGCGCTGGCGTGTCGCAGCTCGTGCGCCAGCAGCCGGCGTCCCTCGGTGGTGCTGGGAGCGAATCGGCCCCTCGCGAAGGCGATGTCGGTCCCTCGAGTGAACGCCAGCGCGCCGATCGCGGCGGCGTCGGCGGCCGCCCGGGGGCTGGTGTCGACCCGCACGCCGGCCAGGTCGACGCCCAAGTGGCTCTCCATGTCTGCCCGGGTTCCACTGGCCAGTGGCGCGCCGGCGGGACGCCACGATGCGGAGGGACCCCGCTCCGGTCGGTTCTTCAGTCCGGAACCGTGGCTGCGGGCGATGGATGGGTGCGACGGGGGCGGAACGACGTGCGAGAGCTCGTAGGCCAGGGTGGACGGCGGCGCAGGGCGCCTCTCGTGTTCGCGATGGGGAGGGGGGCCGGCCGGTTCCGCCCCGCGCCGGGCGGGCTCGGCGTGGGAGGCGGCAAGCATCAAGTCTCCCGTCAGGGCTGCGAGCTGGACGGGGATCGGGGCGAGGATCCCCCGCTTGATCGTCCGCCGGGCTACGTCACCGCTGCGTCGCCTACCGTCGCGATCGGCCGCGCAGCATGTCGTCGAAGTCCTCCGGCGACCTTCGTCCCATGTGCCGTGATGCCAAGTGGCTATCGACGACGGCCGGTCGGAGGTCGTTGAGTTCGACAGTGAGAGAACGAGCCACAGTCCCGGTGGACGTCGAGACCGGTCCACCGCGATCGGCGGCGAGGTGGTAGACCGATTGTGTGGGTGATGACGCGGCGCCGTACCTGTTGACGAACGCAGAGATCGAGACGGTCGATCGCTTCGCCGGGCTGGAGGTCGTGTTCGATCACGTCACACGAGGTCATCTGACGCGACTGGGGCTCGCACCGGGGGCTCGATGCCTGGAAGTGGGTGCAGGGAGCGGATCGATCGCCCGATGGATGGCGGATGAGGTGGGTCCGGCGGGGCGGGTACTGGCCGTGGACCTTGACCCCCGGTGGTGCCGGCGCGACGGCCGTGAGCAGCTCGAAGTGCGTCAGCTGGACCTGGTGACGGATCCCCTCCCTGTCGGTCCCTGGGATGTGATCCACGAGCGGCTGGTGCTTCACCACATCCCTGAGCGCCTGGAGGTCCTCACCAGCCTGACGGCCGCGCTGGCGCCCGGTGGGGTGATCCTGGTCGAAGATTTCGATACCGGCGAAGTCCGTACCGTCGACCGGGCCGGGCCCAACCACCAGCTGATCGTGAGCGTGGCGCAGGCCTTCAACCGGCTCCTGGCCACTCGCGGTGCGGTCAATGATTTCGCCGCCGACGCCCTGCGCATCCTGCGCGGGCGGGGCCTCGAAGGCACTGGTGCAAGCGGGTACGTGGCCATCGACCAAGGTGGCGCGGGCTGGGCGAAGGTGCAGTCGGCCAATGCTCGTCAAGTGCGCGACGGTCTGGTCGGCGAGGGCGTCTCGCCCGAAGACCTCGATCGCTTCCTCGCGGTGCTCGCGGACCCCGACACCATCGTCGGCTCGAGCGTGCTGATCAGCGCCTGGGGCCGTCGCCCGGCCATTGGACCGGAGACCGCGACAAGCCACGACGGAATAGAGCGCCGTGGTACCCATGTTGGAGCAGCAGACTCGATCCTCTGACCTCGATTGGATAGGCAATGCCCACTGTCTCGGAGCTTCTTGCGTCCAACCTTCACGACGTGTTCGGCAACCGAGATGCGTTGACCAGACGCGCGGCGATCGAGTGGGTCTACGCGGAGGACGTTGTTTTCACTGATCCCGACGGAACCGTTCACGGGCGAGCAGCCCTTGAGGACAAGGCGGCGGCGCTCCTTGCGGGTGTTCCGAGCGATTTCGTCTTCGCGGAGGACGGGGAGCGCTATGCCGCCACAGACATTGGCGCGCTCGCCTGGGCATTCGGCCCGGCCGGTGCGCCCGTCGCTCGCGGCATTGACGTCGTCACCGTCGCCAACGAGACGATCACAAGCGTTCGCACCTTCTTCATCGACACCGCCAGGTAGTCACAACTCCCGTCCGACGGTCTGATTCTGCTCGTGGCACTTCCACCTGCAGTCCTCGCTTGGGAGACCGCCGCGATTTGGGATGACGAATGCCGCCGTCCGCATGATGTCACCGCGCTGTCGCTCGCGCGGCTTCACGCCAGTAGTAGAACAGCAGGACAGCTGCGACCCCGGCGAGGGGGTGCCACGCGATTGCGTGCGGCTGCCAGACCGACACGGGGTCGCACAGGGGGCCGCCCGTCTGGGAAAGGAGCCAGAAGACGATGCCGATGCCGATCGCTGTCAAAGCCGCAAACCACCAGAGTCCTCCCAACCAGCGATGGGGAACCTGCCCACGTAGCCGTCTCCACCAGACGACAAGCTCCAGCACGATGTAAACGCAGACCTGTGCCGCGATGAGGACCACCGAAGTCCCGGACCGATCCAGGACGGCGTGCGTGAGGGAAGCGACTGCAGCCACGGACAGAAAGAGGGCCCAGAAGAGTGTGACGCTGGGATGGAGCCGGTAGGCGGCAAAGGCGACGAGGAACGCCGTGAACAGGTACATCGAGACGGCGTCCACTATCCCTCCCCATCCCTTCAGCGAGCCGTGGAACCACATGCTGCCGAGGCCGAGGAAGAGGACGACGAAGACGTACACGTCGGGAATCACTCCTGGTGCGAACACAACGCTGGTGTGTCGGCGTCGGTCGGCAGAGAGTTGAACGGCCACCACTGAGGCCGTAGCGAGTGCGTAGAGATTGAACCAGGTGTTCGACAACTGCCGCACACCGCCCGCAGTTGTTTGAACGGCGACAAAGTCATAGGCCTCGCAGAAGCAGCCGTTCGGGTCTGTGAGCGTGCAGGAGTCAGGGTCACCGGGCCATCCCAGCCAGACGAACATGAGGAAGGGGAGGAGTACCCCAGGCGTCGCGATCGCCACGACCCAATAGCTTCGATACGAGCTCACCACACACCGACCGAATAGTAGGCGATGTTCGTGCTCGCGCAGCAGTGGGCCGTGTCGACGACTCGGCGCGGGAGGGTTTCCGCGAGGTGGAGGTGGCGCGCGATCCTCTCACCATCGCTCGTGCCGGACTGGACCATGACCGCTCCCAGTGAGTCTGTTGCGGAGAGGCTACTCTCGTCTGACAGCGCCCGCTCGGCGGTCCACTTGGGCCCACTGCGCAAGCGATCAAGCCGCAGCGGCAATCTAGGGTGTCGGCTGCGGACGCGGTCCCAGTTGATCGAGTTGCTGCTCCAGATCACATTGCTCCTGCTCGCGGCTTTCGTCAGGCAGGTCGATCTTGAGACCGCTCGTCTGGTAGATCTCGATGGCGCGCTGCAGGGACTCGGTGCACGCAACCGGCTGAGGCTGCGCGGCAAGGAAAGATGCACCCAGCGTTGCGGCCGCCCCGATCGCTGCAGCAATGATGGTTCCGAGCAGCGCCAGCCGCTGTTCTGAGTGAGCCGCGGATCGGAGCCGTTCGATCTGCGTGGCGACGCTTGAGCTCAGGCGGTCCACATCTCGCTGAAGACGGTCCGTTGCGCTAGAAGTCATCGTCGACTTCCGACAACCCGTCGTTGTGTCGCAGACGCTCCTCCATGGACTCGAACGTCGCATCGACCTCTATGAGGAGGAGCTCCCGCTCGAGCTCGTCGGCCGCCTCATTGAGGTGGCGACTGGCACGACTGCGCGTTACGACGAACAGGAGCAGCGCGACAACGGCGAGTCCGAGGGCGATCAGAGATGCCCATCCGGTGAGTCCGAAGGGACCCACACCCGTCAGCACGGGCAGGAGCGCCAACAGCCCCACCACCGCGACGCATCCGCCCACCCCGACCATCGCTACGGTCTGTTGTCTGCGGCGGCTGCGAAGTGACTCTTCTCCAACTCGCGCTACATCGAGTCGTAATTCGAGGAGCTCGACTTTTGTGCGCTGAAGCCGTGCGATCTCACGGACGTCCTCGGCGCGCGGTTCACTGCCGTTGCCACCCCCGGTGCCGCTGCCTTCGGCTGCCGCCATGATCGAAACCTAATGGCGGGGCGGATGAAGAGCAACGCACAACGCGCCGCCTGGATCGCATGCGCCCAAAATGGCGACGCTCTGCCGATCCCGTTCGCGGGGGCGGGTTTCAGCCGAGTTTGGCAAGAATGAGCTTGGTGTTGTGTTGCGCCTCGCGTGCCCACGACCACCATCCGCCAGCCACCCTCCTTCCCAGGGTGACGTCGAAGACATGCCCATTCGAGGTATCCACCTTGTCGCGTGGGACGCCGAACGAGTCGAGTTGTTGCAGGAAGCTGGCGGTGTTGAGCTCGATCCACACATCTTCCGCAGCGACGATGTTTCGCGCGAGATCGGATGCGGCGACGTCTGTGAAGTGCTTGATAGAGCCGACGCCGAGAAGAAAGCGGTGCCTCCCGTTGAGCAAGATCGGATAGGCCATAGTTTCCTCCTGACTGATAGCACCGGTACCCACCCACGGGTCCCGCTCATACCGGTAGTGCCACGGCTCACTGAAGTTGTAGCCCTCGGGTGAGTAGCCCTGAGCGAGGGCGTTCGCCTTCAACCAATCGGCGCGCGGGTTTTCCCGAGACGAGACGCCGGCGTCCACCCCGTCGTCTCGGAGGTCAAGCGCACCCCTCCCGGTGTTCTCGATGACGTGGTTGGCGTGCGGAGAATCCGGCGCCGCTACGGTTCCCAGATCGGAGATGCGCGCCCACCAGATCCCTTGCCATTGTCGGAAGTCGTAGGTCCTTCGCCCGTTGACCTCGGACGACGGGACATATCGCTCCCGGAAGAGCTGCTCTTGCTCGGACCGCAACCGAACGCCGCTGTTGACATGAAGCTGCTTTCCGAACCGGGCGGCAAATGCTTGATCAAGCGCATTCAGGTCGCGCAGCATGGCGCGGGTGAGGCGGGACCCATCACGGGAGACGTATCGCGACATCGGGACCAACCCCCTCTATGCCCCTCCCGGTCGACACCGAAACGCTGTCCTCGATGGTCATCCCGTCCATGACGATCGGCTCGTCGTCGGCGTCCAGACCGTAGAAGACGGCATCCCGGCGGCCCTCGTAGTACACCGGAACGATTGGCCGCTCGACACCCCAACCGCGCCACGCGAGGAGGGCATCACGAAAGTATCCTTGTTCCTCGCTGCGAGTCCCACGCTCAGCCATCTCGGATCACTCTTCGCCGGTACCACAGACCGCCATGCCCCGCCCCACACGATACACCCGCGAGCGCGCGCTCAACAGGCGTGGTCTGCCCTGGTGAGGACCCTTCGCGCCAGGCCTGACCGACGATGGCCGCCGATCCGCTCGGACTGCCACCTCACCGTTCACTCAGATGATTGGCGTGACTTGGGCGGCTGCCGAGTCCCAGCGTCGCAGAGCCAGACCCACGCCAACGCGCTCCGGGCCGAGGAGGCGGAGCGCGTCAGCCACGACGTCCATTCGGACCCGCCGAGCAAGGGTCACATGCGGCGTCCACCTCCCCGGAACCGTGTGCGCGGCGTCTTCTCCTGGCGGCACGGCCTGGTGAACAGCCCGGTGGAGGCGGAGAAGCTCCTTGGTCGGGACAACCCGACGCGCGAGCACAGCGCGGTCGCCGTGTCGGAAGAGGATCGGCCCCGAAAGGGTGATCACGACCGGCAACAGGGCGACCGCATCTGCGAAGTCCACCCGATCCAGCGTGGGGCGCACCAGCAGCGTGACGTGAGGCCGGTTGCTGGAGGCCCGATGAGACGCGAGGCTGGAGAGCCCGGCGGCGGCCAACCGGTCCCAGTCGATGCGGACGAGGGCTTCGGTCTCGGAGTCCAGCAAGAGCTCGATGCTGACGACGTCACTCATATCCCATTGACCGTAATCGTCACGAGGAGCAATCGCGACAGCCCCACTCGGATGTGCTCCTCCACCACGCGGACGTGGGGTGACCGCTACCCTGTGTCGAAAGGCTCGTGGTGCCGACCGAATGAGGTTCCCGGGTCACGTCCACACGGGCTCTCGGCCGGCGAACGAATTCGAAAGTGTTCGTCCGACGGCCGGTTGGCCCAGGAGCACCACCATGAAGCGCCATGCGGCACACTCCGTCACAGCAGCTCTGGTTTCGGCCGCGCTCCTCTTTGTTCCCGCCGTTGGGCAAGGGCCCGACTTCGACCTTGGGACGACGTATCACCAGGTCGAGCACGCCAGCTCGACCGTCGGGGCATTTCGGTACCAGGGGCGGTTCGACATGTCAGACCCGACGAAGCCGAAGTTCTCCTGGCCGGGCAGCCGTGTGAACTTCACGTTCACCGGCACCTCTGTCGCGGTGAAGCTCAACGCCCCCGGCATACGATTCCGCGCCGCAGTGGATTCGACTTCCACGGACTTCATTGCGACATCCGCTCAAACCTATACGGTTGCCACGGGGCTCTCCGGCGGGGGCGCGGTTCACAAGGTCTCACTGTGGCGGCAGACCGAGCCCAGCCAAGGGGTTTCTGAATTCCTGGGGGTCAGCTTCCCGACGGGCGGGGCGCTTGGCACCGCGCCGACAGCCTGGGTGCGTCGGCTGGAAGTGATCGGAGATTCTATCTCCACCGGTTACGGCAACGAGGGGGCGTTCGGCTGCGTGGGCTACAGCGTGAGCACGCAGAACCACTGGAAATCATATGAAGGACTCGCGTCCCGCGCCAAAAGGGCCGAGCTGGTGACGCTCGCTTGGTCGGGCAAGGGCTTGTACCGCAACTATGACGGCACCACCGCTGCCACGGGCGAGACCATGCCCGAGCTGTACCTGCGCACCATTCCCACGGACCCGACGAGCGTTTGGGGCTTCACCACGGACATCCCGCACGTCGTGTTGATCAACCTCGGCACAAATGACTGGAACCATGGCGACCCTGGCAGTGTGTTCACCAGCACCTATGTGAGCTTCATCCGGGCCGTCCGCGCGCACTACCCTTCGGCGAAGATCATCGTCGCCCTGACGCCGATGGGCAGCTCCACTCAGCGGGCGCAGATCAAGAGCCGGTTGCTGGGCATCGTGAGCACGATGAACACCGCATACGCGGACGCGAATGTGTCCTACCTTGACCTGACCAGCCAGGGCGCGAACAGGGGCTGCAACAGCCACCCGAATTTGATTCACCACGAGACCATGTCAGGAATTGTGCAAACAGCTCTGCGCGCTCAGGTGGGCTGGTAATCCCCCAACCAGGGGGAGTGGGGCCGTCGCGGACAGAGGGGTCTACCCCGCGCACTGGTGGCGGCGTAGCATCGGCGGCGGAAACTGCTGGTGATGCGGCCAGCCCGAGAACGGGACAGGCCGTGTTCCGCGGACCGGAGGTCTTGATGCTCCGACGTGTGGTGCTATCCGCGCTGACCATCGCCGTGCTCGTCGTCAACACGCCCGCGCCCGCCGAGGCGGCAGCGGAACCCTGCCGGGTCGGCGCACCCATAGTGAACGTCACCGAGACCGTCCTCAACGTCGTCGATGTCGGGCTTGACGGTCACATCTGGGCTCTCGACGACTACGGGAGCTGGCTGAGGATCTGGCGAACCGGTCCCGACAGGTACTGCGTGATCGAGCATGCCGTGGGATCATTCACGGCTTTCGCCGGTGCCAGCCCCGCCTTGACCGGGACCGTCGCTGAAGGACGCAAAGGCGGTTTTGTCGGGACGACCACGTACCGCGTCACCGGCACTTTCTCGCCGAAGGCCGCGCAGACCGGCTACCTCGGCCTCATCGACGCCGGCTGCGACCGCGAAGAGAACTGCGCGACGTTCGACTACCGCTTCACAGAGCAGTACTTCGCAACGGTCGATTCGTTCGACATCGACTCGTTCAACGCCGCCTATGCGAGCCCCCGTCACGGCCGCTGGATCCAGACGATCGACAGCAGCACCGGCGACATCGTCGGCTAGCGCGCAATCTCAGCTGCGACCGCAAACGATGTGTCTTCGCATCCACTGTGGACTGCGCGACGCGGGATGCCCAGACAGTCGCGGGCTACGTGGCCGATGTCGGATCGAGGATCGCTCACCGTCGCGATCTGCTAACGATGCACGACGGTTCGGTGGAAGAGGGAAAGCTCCGCGTCATCGGGCCTTTCGAGTCGGAGCCTGCACTCCTCGAGCAATTCTCTTGTGATCGGCACTGTTCCGAATGTGGGGCTCGCGTTACGGATCTCAAGTCGTCGCCAGAGCTCGTCGATCGCGATGTCAAAGTAGTGAATCTCGGTGGCAGCGCCCAGCTCACTCGCGAGTCGGCGCAGCCGCTCGCGTTCCTCTCGTTTCCACGTGCCGTCCTCAAGAATCACACTCTGCCCGCGCTCGAGTAGATCCTTCGATAGCTGGTCCAGTCGCGCCTGCAGCCCGTCGCGGATGTGGTCGAAGAAGTCGACGCCGAGGTCGGCCATCCACTCATCCGTGCTGAATCGGATGGCGCCCGTTTCGCGTGCTCGCTGGCGCGCAATGGTCGTCTTGCCGGATCCGGGGAGGCCACAGAACAGTATGAGCAGGGGTCCCTGACCTGAGTTGCCTCTGGAATCCATCAGCTGTCCAATCCGAACCGAATACGGAGCATGGTTTGCGCAGTCGGCGTGCCCGTCCGCGAGGACCATACTCCGGCAAGGATCCCCAAGTCATGTCATCCCATCACTCTGGGATGCACTCCAGGCATTGGACCCACTGTCCGGATGCGTCATCATGAGGCCGCGTCGATCGTGCGTCAACCCCTCCGCGTCGCGGCGCGTATGAGGCTGAATGGAAGCAATCACTCAGCCCGAAGGAGCACTTCCCCATGTCGCAGATCATCGAGACCATCGACGTCGACGTTCCCGTCTCCACCGCATACAACCAGTGGACGCAATTCGAGAGCTTCCCGCGCTTCCTGGACGAGGTCGAGTCGATCACCCAACTCGACGACACCCACACCCACTGGAAGGTGAAAGTCGGCGGCTTCGAGCGCGAGTTCGACGCCGAGATCACGGAGCAGCACCCCGACGAGCGTGTCGCATGGAAGAGTACGCGCGGCGAGACCGACCACGCCGGTGTGGTGACTTTCCACAAGCTCACGGGCTCGTCCAGCCGCGTGACCGTGCAGCTCGACTGGGAGCCCACCGGCTTCCTGGAGACGCTCGGATCGCTGGTGGGAGCAGGTTCTCACGCTGTCAAGAAGGATCTGAAGAACTTCAAGGAGTTCATCGAGGCACAGGGCGCCGCTGAGGGTGCCTGGCGCGGCAACGTCGAGGCGTAGCCGTCTCACGGCGCGGGAGCGCCATGGATGCCGACAAGCCGAAAGGTACCGGCTCACTCGCCACCAGCTCGGACCATGATGGGAACGCTGGTCCCGAGCTCCAAGTGCCGGTCAAGCCAGTTCGCTGGTTCGGGCTCGGCGTGCGACGAGCTGGTTGAGGCGCTCAGACATGAGCAGGCCCAGTGCCACCAGCAAGGCGAGGAACAGGGGCAGGATCCACATCCCTGTCCAGATGGAGATCGCACCGAACAACGGCGGCACGAAGGTCGAACCGGTGTAGGCCGCGGCCATCTGTATGCCGATGATGGCCTGCGAGTTGCGTCGGCCGAAATTGACTGGGGTGGAATGGATGATCGCGGGGTAGATCGGCGCGCATCCGAGTCCCAGGACCACGAGCCCCACGAGCGCAGGCACGTCGGTGTCCAACGGGAGAGCGAGCATCACGACACCGAGGCCGACAGTCAGGAATCCACCACGGATCATGAGCCGGTCACCGACTCTGTCGGCGAAGAAGCCGGCCAGGAAGCGTCCTGCAGTGATACCCAGCAGGAACAGTGAGGCAAAAGCGGCCGCGGTGGCGGGGGCGACCCCGCGATCGGTGACCAGATACGTCGACGCCCACAGGATCGCGGTGCTCTCGAGGGCGCAGTAGGCGAAGAAGGCGGTCAGGATCAGGATGACGCCGGGAATCCGGATAGCGCGCGCGAGCGGAACGTGGGTGCGCGTCCTTCCCGACGGCTCGTCAGCGGTCTCTTCCGCTTCGTCGGATTCAACGGCGTGCCCGCTCGGGACGATGGGGTTGACCTTGCCCCACAGCGGGATGCTGATCAGCAGCGCGAACGTCAGGACCGCTTGGATGAGGCCGATGATGAGGTACGCGCTCGACCAGCCCAACCCTGAGGCGAGTGCGTAGCTCATGATGAAAGGGCTGATCGACGCGCCCAGACCCCAACAAGCGTGCAGCCAGTTCATGTGGCGCGCGGCATAATGCACAGCCACATAGTTGTTGAGTGCGGCGTCCACTGCGCCTGCGCCCAGTCCGTATGGGATGGCCCACACGCACAGCATCCAGAATGACCCGGAGACGGAGAAACCCACGAGAGCTGCCGCGGTCATCCCGACGCTGACGGCCGTCACGATGCCGACGCCGAACCGACGAGTGATCCGCTCGGAGGCAAGGCTGGAGAGGATGGTGCCGCCGGCGATGATCATGGTGATGATGCCGGCGAAGGCGATGGGAACGCCGAGGTCCTGATGCATGACCGGCCAGCCTGCGCCAACGAGGGAGTCGGGGAGTCCCAGGCTGACGAAGGCGATATAGATGATCGCCAGGAGGAGGGAGTACACGGTTTGTTGATCTGCCTTTCATGAGGCATCGGGGACCGCTACGGGGCGCGCGCCGGCAACGATCGTGCCAAGAATCGGTCCGTGGGAAGACGAAGCCCCCGCGCGACTCAGTCGGCGGGGGCTCGCTTTGGTATTTCAACGATCGCGGCTGCTCATAATCTGTCCTTCCCTAGGGAACAATGCGAATCTAGCCAGCGCGTGAGGGTTTGACAACGCCGGATACTGCATCCGCCCCCGTCATCCGGCGGTGTGGGCGCGAATCGTCGACCTCTATCCGCGGTCGTGTCGTCGGACTACACTCCGCGAGTAGGGGAACACTCAGGGGGTTTGCCATGGAGTTCATCGTCAAAGATCTGATGATCAGTGTTCTTCCGAAGTTCGATCCGAGAGAGGCCAGCAGTTGCGGCGCTTGCTCCGATGACAGTTCCGGGCCGCCGTGCACTGGTATCTGCCCGGGATCGAAGGACCCATTCGAGGGACATTACGAGGGAATTCGCCTGGAGGAGAACCCTCGCGTCCTCGCGGCCCTGAAGCAGCAGCTGCAGGCTCACATTGCCGCCGTCGAGGTCAGGGAAGCGGCGCTCTACAAGCAGCTGGCTCCAACGACGCCCGCTGACGTCGAGGCGCTGCGCGCGCATCTCACCGCCGCGCTCGAGGCGCTCGATTCTGGTGAGGTCGCCGTCGAGTGATCGCCCGCGAGTGACGATCAGCGCGGAGGCATCGAGGAGGCGTTTCAGGATTCGGCCCGGCCAGTCGATCGCGCAGGTGGGTGACGCGGAGCGTGAGATCCCGGCCGACCAACGGACCGCGCTTGGAAGGTCGTCCTACACCGCGCTTCTCGACTCCGACAACGGAGATCTGAAGGTCGTGAATGATCGCGCACGATCGATGATCGAAGAACTGGGGTTGCAACCCGAGTGGCGGCCGCGCCGCGAATCCTCGCCAGACGAGCTGCGCTTGCTCGCCCTTCTCGTGTTGGAGGGGATTGTCGAGGTCGAGATCGACCGAGGATTCGTGACCGGTGCGTACGCGATGGAGGCGCTCGGTCTTCCCTTCCCCCCGACAGGCGAGGAGACTCCGACCGGAAGACTGTCGATGCAGGCGCTCCGACACGTGCAGCGACTCGGATTGGTGCAGAAGCACGAGCTCGCTGCCCGGCTCTACTTCTTCAATCGCATTCCCCGTTCCAAGCGATGGCTCGCCAATTGGCCGGACCGACGGGCCGTTCTGCGCTCGCTGGGCCGGAGCGTCGATGTACTGGCGGGCACGTTCGTATATGGCGAGACCGCAGACGGAGCATGGGCTCACTGGCGCAGACAAGACCGGACGGGCGCGGACGCCAGCGGCGACTTCAAGCTCTACGTCAGTGCTCATCCCGCTGACGTAGGTGGTGCCTTCGGTGCGGTCGCACGGAGCGTCGCATCGGCGCCCGCGCACGCTCTGAAGATCGGTCTCAACGCGGGCAGCCTGTTGCGACCCGACAAGATCGTCGTGTATTTCAAGCGGCAAGGCGATCTCGCGGAGTATGCAGCCGCGCTGCTTCCCGAGATCGACGGTGCGAGGCCGCAAGGAGTGCCCTTCAGCGGAGCCCTCGATGAGAATGGCCTGCTGTCCTGGGGGTTCGACCCGCCCGCCGACGTGAAGGAGGCCGGCGTATATCCCGACCGAAGTTGGCGCATCTGGCTGTGTAATCGCCTCGCGAGCGCCATCGTCGAGACACCCGCCGATGCTGATCCGATCCGTTTCGCGTTGACCCGGATAGCCGCGGCAGGCGTCGACACCGCCGAATGGGCGCCGGTGGACTCGCAATGAGAGGTCTGCGTCGATGAGAGTGACCGACAGACTCATCCTGCCCGCCGACGTTCTGGTGATGTCGGGCGATCAGGTCGATGAAGAAACCCGGGTCCGCTGCGGCTGCGGCCCCACCGACTTCATCGTGACCCGACCGCGCTCTCGCACTCAGTCGCGCGTCGTCACGGCCGAAGTCGCCGATCTGCTTTCGAAGTTCCGAACACCGCAGACATTCGCAGAGGCGTTGTCATCGTTTTCTTCCGAGCACGCGGTCGACCCCGAGGAGATTCTGCCGGATGCATTCTCCGCGTTGAAGCCATTTCTGACATCGGGATGGCTCGCGAGCGACAGCTCACCCGGTTCCAACGAGATCATCCCCACCCTCGCAATCGGCAGTCGTGTCGCCGGCTGCGCCGTCATCGAGTGCATGCAAGCCGTCGAGGACTCCGAGCTCTACCAGGTCCGCGACGCTGCAGGGCAGCCACTCGCGCTGAAGATCCTTCGCTCCGGCGCGTCGAAGAGCGCGGTTGCGCAGTTCGCGAACGAGGCGGCGGTGCTGCGCCGATTGGATGGCGCGGTCAGCCCGCGGCTGGTTTCAGACGACCCCGTGCTGGGCCGGGAGTGTCTCCTGATGACGTGGCTTCGCGGTGTGCCGCTCGACCACTACGCGAGCCACCTCCGGATCGCCGGCGGGCGGGCGGCTCGCATCGCACTGATGAGCCTCTGTCAGCGGGTCGTCGAGCTGTACGCAGAGCTGCACGACGCGGGAGTGGTCCATGCCGACATCCATCCGCGCAATGTCTTGGTGGATGATCTCGGCACACCGCGTCTCATCGACTTCGGCCAGTCCGTTCGGGACGGCTCTGGCGACTCGGCGACGCAGGCGCGCAAAGCCGCCCTCGAGTACCTCGAGCCTGAGTACGCGCTCGCGTCGCTCGACGGTCGTGCACTGCCGTCGCCCACATACGCCAGCGATCAATACGCACTGAGCGCGATGCTGTATCTCGTCCTCACCGGGCGCGCCTACCTCGACTTCTCCGCAGTTCCCGACGAGATGCTCCGGCAGATCGCTGAGGATCTACCCCTGCCCCTTGCGCGTCGCGGAATCACGCACTCCCGCGAGCTCGAGGCAATCCTGTTCCGCGGGCTCGCCAAGAACGCGTCCGCTCGGTATCCGACGATCGCCGCAATGGCTGACGACATGCGTCGAGCGACGATCCCCCTGATTTCCCCCCACCCACACGCGCTCGTGCACGAAGCATCGGCGCGAGCCTTCCTGACACAATTCGAAGACGTCAATGGCTTCGAGTTGAGGCCGCCGTATCCGCACGCGTCCATCACCCACGGATCAGCCGGTGTTGCGGCGGCGCTCAACGAGATCGCGGTACTGGGGAACGACCCCCGGGCGCTCGAACTCTCCGACGCGTGGATGTGCCGAGCTGTCCGGACCGCGACCCAAGCGCGTGCCTTCAGCAGTGAGCTGCCTGGCCTCGAGCGGGAGAGCATTCCCGAAAGCTCCGTCTTCTTCGGCCCCGCGGGCATCGATGTCATACGGGCCCGAGTAGCATCCGCGATGAGCGATGACGCCGCCCTGGCTCGTGCGGTCGATGGCCTGACCGCTTGGGATTCCGGCGACATCAATCACGACTTCACGTTGGGTCGTCCGGGTCTCGTCGCTTCCCTCGCTCTGCTGATCGATGACTTGGTGCCCTCGGTGCGAGACACCAACCAGGAGAGCATCACCGATCGGCTCGCGGACGTCGCACGTGCAGAAGTCAGCCGCATCCGCCAACCCCACACCGCCATCGAAGGCGATTACCTCGGAATCGCGCACGGTATCGCGGGCACCGCATACGCACTCGTCCTGTGGTGCGACGTCTCCGGTGACGAGCCGCCGGCGTGGCTCCAGAGCATGGTCGCCGAGATAGCGGCCTTGGGGCGAGAGCACGGCAACGGCCTTCGCTGGCCGATGCGAGTGACTTCGAATCCCCTTCCATCCTTTATGGAGAGCTGGTGCCACGGATCAGCAGGCATGGTGCATCTCTTCACAGCCGCCTATCGCGTGTTCGACGACAGTCAGTATCTCGAACTGGCGACGCGGGCTGCGGTGACCGCATGGGAGGACGAATCCAGCAGAGGGACCCTCTGCTGCGGCGCCGTAGGTCGTGCATATGCGCTGCTCAACCTCCAACGACATGTCGGGGACTCGAAGTGGACCGACCGGGCACGAAGCCTGGCCGATGCATCCTGGGAGCTCTGTTCCCGCCAGACCGCGACCACCGCGAGCTTGTTCCAGGGCACGCTCGGCGCGGCCGTCCTCCTGTCGACGGTCAGCGATGCAGACCGAGCGGCCTTCCCTCTCTTCGAGCGGCGAGCGATCTAGTCCCGATGAGTCGGATCGGGTCGGCGATCGTTCGGTGCGATCAGCCGCCAGACCGGACGGGACGTCCGCAGCGGTTCAGGGGCCCGGGCGCGGCGTCATGCAAACAGTCCCGCGGAACCCAGGACGCGATCAGGTACGAGTCGAATGACAACACGCCGCGGATTCACGCGGGGCTGCCGATAGCGGCGCGCGTAGAGCGCTACCGCGTGGGCCACCGCATCCACGTCCCGTTCGATGACAGCCGAGCCCGCGATGCTGAGCCACTGCGGGCCTGACACCTGCGCCACCGTCGCACGTGCATCGCGCTCGATGTTGCGCACCTTCTGGCTGCCGTCGCTCGTGATGATGCGCACGATACCCTCATCGATCGTGTAGCCGACCGCGACGACATGGATGCCGCCGGTGTGCCCGATCGTCGAAAGAGTCGCGAGGTGGTAGTCCGAAACGAATCGGCGGCCATCCTCGGTCAGGGAGTCGATCGATGCCATGTCTCCATCCTGCCCTCCACGCGGCCGGACCCGAATCGGCTCCAACGGCATCAGTCGGCGCCGACCGCGGCGATTCCGGGTAGTGCGTGGGGCAGGACCCTCGTGTCACCCGGTCAGGCTTGGCCTGGCTGACCAGTGCCCCACTCGCGAATGAACAGTTCGACATTCATGACATCCAGGTCCCGGCGCACGCGTCGAAGAAGATGGTCCGCCTCGCTTACCGTCCCCGCCGTGACTCGAAGGATGGCGTTGCCCGTGTCCAGCCGCGTGACGACGAGATCCAGCGCTGACGGCCCCGCCTCGAGATCGTTGGTCAAGAGACCGGTGAGGATGGTCGCCGCTGAGCGGATGGCCTTCACCCACCATGTCCCTTGACGTGGCGCAAGATCCGCCCTCAAGAATGTCGAGGCGGGCTCGAAGTCATCCGGCACCGCTCCAGTCTGTCAACTGCCATCGCTTCTCGTGGGGCTCACCAGCCGAGCTCGCCGTCGAGCGTGTAGATGTCGATTGAGCGTGCGGCGGGGGACCGCTCGCTGAACAAGCCGAGTGAGGCGATGACGAAGCCGGTCATTGAACTGCTCGGTTCAGTATGCAAAGATGAACTAACTGGTTCACTTTAGGAGGTTTGATGTCCAGATCATCGCGCGCTCTGCTTACCGGCGCCGTCGTCGCAACACCCCTCTTCGTCGTGCTGTGGGCGGTGCAGGCCTTCAACCGCGACGGATTCCGTCCGACCTACCACCCGATCAGCCTTTTGAGCCTCGGTGATGGGGGATGGGCGCAGATCGTCAACTTCGTCCTGGTGGGTCTGCTCATCTCTGGAGGCGGCATCGGGCTCAGCCGCACGCTCGGGAGCGGGCGGCTCGCGCGATGGATCAGCATTCTCGTCATCTTGATGGGCATCGGACTCGTCATCGCGGGACTGTTCGTGACCGACGCCGGGGGAGGATTCCCGGCCGGGGCACCGGAGGGTGCGCCCGTGATGAGCTGGCACGGCGCGGTGCACGAGGTGGGCTTCATCCTCACGCAACTCGCTTTCCTGGCGGCGGGTATCACTCTCGCGGTGCTGTTCGCACGCAATCGCCGGCGGGGGTGGGCGGCCGCGTGCATCGCCGCCGTCGTGGCAGCGATGCTCGTGCCCGCGTTGGGCGACCTCGAGACGCTCGCGATCAGACTCTTCATCTCCTCAGTGATCGAAATGGGACTGATCTCGGCTGTCGCCCTCGGAACGCTGCTCGGGCGGGTCAGCGGCCCCACGCAAGATTCGATGCCGGCTGTGACCTATGCTGAACCGCATGGTTCAACAAGCCGATCTCGATAGAGCATTCGCTGCACTCGCGGACAGCAATCGCCGCGACGTCCTCCAGCGACTCGGAGACGGACCTCTGCCGATTTCCGCACTCGCAAGCGCCGCGGGGATGACGGTGACGGGCATGGCCAAGCACATCCATGTGCTGGAGGTCGCCGGGCTGGTGACGACCGAGAAGATCGGCCGCACACGGCAATGTCGGCTCGGCGGCGAGCGATTGGACGGCGCGATGACGTGGATCAGCTACTACCAGCGTCTCTGGGAGCGGCGTCTGGACGGTCTCGACGCGTTCTTCACCCTGCAGAAAGGAACCGACCGATGAGCGACACGACGACACCCCTCGAGCTGCGCATCTCCCGGATGCTGCCGGCTACGCCGGAGGAGGTGTTCGACGCCTACACGGATGCCGAGAAGCAGAAGATCTGGTTCTCCATCCTCGACGCGCGCCCCGGCATCGTCGAGATCGACGTGGACCTGCGCGTCGGCGGCACCCAGATCGCGATCTGGGGTGCAGACCCGGACAACCTCTTCCGTGAGACGCAGACCTTCCTCGAGATCGACCGACCACACCGACTGGTGACCGAGTCGACCGGGTCGAGCCCGGACGGGATGACGATGACGACCCGCATCGAGATCACCTTCGATGTCGAAGGCGACGGCACCCGGATGACCGTCGTGCAGACCGGCTTCCCGATTCCCGAGATCCGCGACTTCTTCGTCGACGAAGTCTGGAACGGTGCGCTCGCCCGTATCACCGCCTACCTCGAGCGCCACAGGTAGACGATCGGCTTCGCGCTCGCCCACGAGAGACTCGTCGGCGTTCAGCTGCGCGGGAAGTTGTCGACGCCGCCGATGTGGCGCACCGTACGGCTTCGCTCGACGATGATCGCAATCGAGCCGATGAGCCACAGCGGCACCTGGGTGAGGAATGCGATGCGAAAGGCGTCGAGGGAGTAGGTCGCGGGCGTGCCGGCGCCCTGGAGATCGAGGGCGAGGCCGATGAAGAGGATCGCGAGCAGCGCTGCGAGGAAGCCTCCGCCGTTCACGATGCCGGTCGCTGTGCTGAGACGGTGACTCGGGTTGAAGGTGCGCGCGTGGTCGAACGCGATCATCGACGCGGGGCCGCCCGTGGCCAGCGCGAACATCAGGATGACGAGCAGCCACACGGGCGCCGGCCCGGGCCAGAGGATGACGGCGAGCCACGAGATCGCCTGGAATGCGACGGTCGGCAGCACGAGCCAGCGCGATCGTCTGGTCGGATGTCGACTGGAGAGGGCGCCGATGACCGGGCCACTGAGGATTCCGAAGACGACGAGCGAGGTCATGACGAGCGATGCGGTGGCGGGCGTGAGGCCCTCACCTGAGGTGAGGAACGGAAACCCCCACAGCAGCATGAATGCCGTGCCCGCGAAGGGCGTCGTGAAGTGCGACCAGAAGCCGAGGCGCGTCGCCGGGTGGCTCCACGACGCGCGAAATCCTTCGCGCAGATCGGCGGACGACCTGACGACCATGATCGCGCCGGTGTCGGTGTTGACAGACAAGTCCACGGGGTCGGCCTTGCGCTGAGGTGGTCGGTTGCGGATGACCGCGAACGTCAGCACGGCGAAGAGCACAGCGAGTGCGGCGAGGCTGCCGAATGCGATGCTCCACGAAGTGGCGTGAAGCAGCAGGGCGAGCGGGACCAGCGCCACGATCTGTCCGAGCTGGCCGACGATCCCCGTCAGCTGCACGAGCACCGGCGCGCGCTGCGCGGGGAACCATGTTGCGATGACACGCAGGACGCTGGGGAACACGGCTGCGTCCCCGGCCCCGATGAGGACACGCGCGAGGATGCCGATGGGCACGACATCCGCGAACGCCATGACGCCCTGGCCGACCGCCATGAGGATCATTCCGATCGTGATGATCGGCCGCGCGCCGAACCGGTCGAGAAGCAGCCCCACGGGGATCTGCATCGCGCCGTATACCGCGAGCTGGATCACGGCGAACATCGACAGCGCCGAGGCATCAGCGTCGAACCTCACCTGCGCATCGACGCCGACCGACGACAGCGACGTGCGGTTGACGATTGCGACGACGTAGGCCAGGAGGCCGACCGTCCAGACCGTCCACGTGCGCCAGCCCGGTGCATCCAGGCCGATCGTTCGCGACAAGCGGGGTCCTGTCCAGTCGACGGGTACGAGGATGCCGGGACCCGGCATCCACTCTCCAGGCTAACCCGCCCGCGCGACCTTCCATCGCGTTCAGGACCCGGCAGAGGTCCCCTGTCGGTGCCGGATGCTCAGGTGGACGGCCTTACAACGCGGCCATCGACGACACCTGCCGGGGGACCCGCATAGACGGAGCACCTCGGGCCGTGGTTCGTGGTTCGTGGCTCACGCGGGTGATACGACCTTCCGCATGACCGTCTTGTTCTTGCCGATCCGTCGCTCGAAGGTGAAGCCCGCTTCCTCGAACATGCCCGGCGTGACGTTGTGAAGGAACGAAGACGACACGCGCTTGCCAGGTTCGACGATGTTGGGAAATGACACCACCTCGCCACCGCCCGCCTGCGCGATGAGATCGAGCGCCCCATGAAGCGCCTCGAGTGCGACGCCCTTGCGTCGATGGTCGCGATCGACGAAGAAGCAGGTGATGCGCCAGGGTGCGGGATTGGACTCCCCGGCGTCGTACTCCTTGCGATGGTAGATACGTGGCAGCTCGGCGGGACTGCCGTACTCGCACCAGGCGATCGCCTGGTCGCCGTCGAAGACGAGCGCCGCGTGCGCGATGCCCTCCTCGATCATCCGTCTCTTGAACGTGGGACCACCCACATCCGCCTTCTTGGTCGTCTCGGTGTCATCGTGGAAATAGTGGCAGTAACAACCGCCCCACACCCCGTTGTGCTTCTCGGCCAGCGCAAGCCACGCGGGATAAGTGTCGAGCGTCAAGGGTTTGATCACGTGCTCCGTCATGACGCCATTGTCGACGCAACCTCCGACAAAAGGAATGACCGACCGATTGAGCGATCGCTGAACCGATCGGGCGCTGCGCATTGGAGGATCGTCGTGCGAAGCGAATCGTCGTGCCTGGTCGACGAGGCTCAGGCGCTGTCAACGTGCCGCCGTCGGTTGGACGGGAAGTACCCGCTGAGGCGGTTGTACTCGGCCTCCGAATCCCTACCCGACAACTTCCTCGTAATCGGTGTACGGCGCATCCGCTCCCGGGAGATGAACGACGTACTCGAGCCATTGCTCGAGAATGGGTCCCGCGACCGCGAGCCAGTCGCGACCTTCGGCGGTGTCTTCTAAGCCACCGCCTGGTGAGACCCGGTCTC
Source organism: Microbacterium pumilum (assembly GCF_039530225.1). Taxonomy (NCBI): domain Bacteria; kingdom Bacillati; phylum Actinomycetota; class Actinomycetes; order Micrococcales; family Microbacteriaceae; genus Microbacterium; species Microbacterium pumilum. The sequence goes on along the minus strand of NZ_BAAAOH010000001.1, from coordinate 4,339,694 downwards.
GGGCCTCAATGCTGTCCACCTCGACCAGCGCGAGGTATTGCCCTACCTGGTCGCCGCGGTCGCCTTTCAAGAGAGCGACCCGCCAACCGGGCATTCGGGGCAATTGCGCGATGCTGCTGGTGAGAAAGCGCTCGAAATCCTCACCCGTGACACCAGGCCGAAGCTCCAAGGAATGCAGTCCATAGATCTTGCCCATGACGTTTCCTTCCTTCGATACCAATGCCTTCATCGTGGCACCGTGTCCGCCGATTCGCACGGGTGACGAAATTGCGCGCCGGACGGAACTCAAGACCAACCCCCCTCTTCAGCTGAGACGCAGGTCGATCGGCCCGGTCAGATAGCGCTGCACGGTCGGCGCCACAGCCGCCACCACGGTCTCCGGATCAGCGGATGCGAGCGGCTCCACCTCGACGATGTAACGCGCGACGACCAGGCCCACGAGCTGGCTGCCGATGAGGCTCGCGCGAAGCGCTCGGTCCGGCGCGTCCACGGCGGCGGCGATCCTGCCGAGGACCTGGCTGGTGATGAACTGGCGGAGCATGCGGTTGGACTCATCGTGCGTCATCGCCGACCGGACGAGGATGACCATGGCGCTCGAGTTGCCTGCGCGGTCCCACTCGGTGAGAAACTGCCGGACCAGTCGCTCACCGAGGCTTTCGAGATCCCCGGCGAGCAGCGATGCGATGACCGCACCCGGATCGATGGGCAGCTCCATCGCAGCGCGGAAGAGCCCGGCCTTGTCGACGAAATAGTGCCGTACCATTCCGGCGTCGACGCCGGCCTCGCGCGCGATGAGCCTCAGTGTTGCCGCGTCGTAGCCGCGCTCGGTGAACATCCGCCGCGCGGCTGCCAACACCCGTTCGCGGGTGTTCCGTTCACCGGGCGGTCGCCCTCGCCTCGGTGCTGACGTGGCCGTCACCGCGGGGGCCGGCCGGTCGTGGCGGCGGCATCAGAGGGAAGCGTCACCACGCCACTCGCGCCGTCGACGGTCACCTCGACGCCTGTGGTGATCATCTCGGTCGCGCCCGGAACTCCGACGACCGCCGGGATTCCGTACTCCCGCGCTACGACAGCCCCATGGCTGTTGGCGCCGCCCATCTCCATCACGAGTCCGCCTGCCGTGAGGAAGAGAGGCGTCCAGCCCGGGTCGGTCGAGGGTGCCACGAGGATCTCACCCGGCTCCAGGTGTGCTCCGACCGGGTCACGGATGACGCGCGCGGGCGCCGTGACGGTACCCGCCGACGCGGGGGTTCCGCGAAGCGCGCCCGGCTCGACATCCGCAGACGCGGAACCGACGGCCTCGAGTTCCGTCCCGTCCGACAGCAGAACGCGGGGCACGTGCCGGCGCCGCAGCTCGGTGTCGTACCGCACCCGTCGCTCGCTGACTGCCGCACGCAGGTCCTCTCCCGAGGCTGCTCTCTTCACCTCGTCGAAGTCGAGAAAGAAGACGTCGTCACGCTCCTCGATCCTGCCCGATTCGGCGAGCTCAGCCCCGACCTGGCGCATCGCCGCGCGCGCCCGGCTCATCGCGGTGATCATCAGGAACTTCGGCATCTCGCGCATCCCGACCAGCGCCCGAGCGCGCCGCAGGGAGAACCGCACAGCAGCGGCGCGTAGGCGGCCCCGCCGGCGCGCGCGGCCGATCAAGGTCTGCATCATGGTCGTGGCATCGCGGGCACCATCCGCGAAATGCCGATCAGGAGTGACCGCATCCGGATCCAGGCGCAGGTACCCCGACAGCACGCCGAACAGATGCTCGGGATCGTCGGACCATCGCGGCATGCCCAGATCGATCTCGGCGACGGCGCGATGACCGTAGGTGCGCAGGAACTCGCTCATGCCGCTCTGCAGCACGGCAGGCAGGATGCCGGCACAGAAGCCGTCGGCCAGGTCACGCGCGCTCTGCGTGCCGAGGGCGGACGCCGAGGCGACGTCATCCCGCGCGCGTACGGCGACTCGCCACAGGTCGAGATCCATTTCGGTGGTCACATTTCCGGGCGCGCTTCGGAGCACGGTCTGCAGGTCGCCGGCTTCCGCGGAGCCGCGCAACAAGCGCCGGGCGAGCCCGAGCATGGCGAAGCCGACGACCGCACCGGGCAGGCTGCGCGGTGCCAGCGGCATCGCGCGGAAGAGCAGGTCGACGACGCCGTCGACACGGGTCGGGATGTCCCCGCCGTCCGCGACATCACTTGCGCGGACCTCCGCCCCGAGTCGTTGCACCCGGCGCTGCGCGGCCGCCGGCGAGACGAGCGCCTGAACGACGAGGAACGGCAGCCGCACCCGCGCGGCGAGATGGAGCGCGCGCGGCACGAAACGGCGCCGCGAGCCGGGCAGTACGGAGAACCTCGGATCGGTGAAGAGCCCCCGCAGTACGACGGCCGACCGCGTCTCCATCACGTCCAGCGCTCGCGGGAAGATCTCACGGCCCACCGAGGATCGCACGATCGGTGTCGCGTCCACGAAGATCCGGTCGCCGCCGATCGCGAAACCGCTCGGGCCGTCGATGATGCGCTCGGGTCGGCGGCCGATGAGATCCAGGAAACCCGATCCGATCACCCGAAAGGTGGCGATGCCCATCGGCGTGATCGGCCGATGGAGTCCCTGGGCGAGGCTGATGCAGAAGAAGACCCGGGTCTCGTCCGCGGGCAGCGGCGCGGCGCGCATCGGGATCGGATACAGGGTCGTGATCGGCCGAGACTGCGTCAGCCAGGCGTGCCCGGCGGCATCCACAGCCCATTCGATGTCCTGCGGACTGCCGAATGCGCTCTCAACCCGGTCGCCGAGCGACACCAGCACTCTCACCTGCTCGTCGCTCACGCTCGCTGCGAGCGTGTCGGCCGTCTCGCCCCCGCGCCGCCGGTCGAGGATGCGCCCGGTGCCGGTGTCGACGATGAAGTGATCGGGGTCCACCGACCCCGACACCACGGCGTCGCCGAGACCGTGTGCGGCGTCGAGCACGGCCTGCCGCCGCCGACCCGTCACCGGGTCGGCGGTGAAGAGCACTCCCGCAGCCTCCGCGTCCACCATCCGCTGAACGACCACAGCCAGAGCGACCCCCGCGCCGTCGATTCCCTGCGCGGCGCGGTAGGCGACCGCCCGGTCGGTCCAGAGCGATGCCCAGCAGCGATGCACGGCGTCGAGCACCGCGTCGATCCCGGCGACGTTGAGGTAGGTGTCCTGCTGACCGGCAAAGCTCGCGCCGGGCAAGTCCTCGGCGGTGGCCGACGATCGCACCGCTACGGGTCCATCGGTACCCGACTCCAAGCGCGCGTAGGCGTCCCGTACGGCCGTGGCCACCGGTTCTGGGAACGGCGCATCGAGCACAGCCGCGCGGGCGGCTGCGGCATCCGTGCCCGTGCCCGCCTCGATTGTCGTTCCCCGCACCGCTCGCCGGTACGCCTCGGTCGTGATGCAGAAGCCGGGCGGCACGTCGAAGCCGGCTCGGATCAGCTCTCCGAGATTCGCGGCCTTGCCGCCCACCGCAGCGATGTCGCCGGCCGACAGGTGCGCGAGATCGAGGACGAGCGCGGTGTCGCCGTCGACCGAGGCTGTACCACTGAGTGTCACCATCTGCAGTCCTCGAGGAGAGTTAATTCTACAGTTGTGGAATTAGGATGTCACGTCGCAGACCCGGCCGCAAGCCCGATGCGCACGCGCTCACGTAAAGGCGCGACGGATCCGCTCGCAGTGTCGGCGTCATTCTGCTGGTCGTCGGCCCGACGAGTCGTCCGCATTCTGGGCTCGTCACGCGAGTTGTGAGCACTCGGCGGTGACGCTGATGCGTCAGTCGGTGGTATCGGTCCAGGACGCGATGTCCACGCCGTGGTTCTCCGGTGACGCCAGCGACCACCATGCGGGAGCGTACTTGTCGTCCGCGAGCCTGCCCCCGGCGGCGAGGGCGGCATCCACCCGCGCCTGAGCCTGGTCGGCCGGCACGAAGACATCGAGATGCGTCCGGCCCCTCGCCGGAGTGTCGCCGGTGATCGGGTTGAAGGCGAGCTGTGGGCCGCTTCGCAGGGGATCGACGGCATCCGTGTCACCCAAAGCGGCATAGCCCAGCGCGGCCATGAAGAACGGCCGCACATCTGCCTCGGAGTGCTGGGCCACGTAGACGCCGATCGACTGCGCAAGCGACGGGTCCGCGGTCAACGACAGCTCGGCGGCTGCCTCGGACACGGCCGCCGCGAACTCCACGGCAGCTGCGGGGATGCCCTCGAAGGTGCGGTCGGGGATGCGCACGACGACACCCTCGGGACGCACGTCGATGTCGGGGAGGACGCCGAATCGGTCGGCTGCAGAGAGGATCGGGGCGACGAGGCTCGCCGCATGAGAGAGGGATGTCGCCGTGAAGACGGCCTGCGGTCCTGTGCCCATGACACGCCAATCGGTGACCCCCTGAGCCCGGTGAAACTCGGCAGGGGAGATCCAGTCCGATCCGCTCGTCGACTCGCCCATAGGGGTGACTCCTTTCGCGAGCTGTCGAGTCCAAGCCGCTGACGAGCGACGACCCCGCGAGGCTCCACGGTACTCGGCGGTCCCGACACGCGGAAGCCGCCACCAGGACGACCACTCCTCCGGACAGTCGCTACCTCAGGCCGAGCTCGACGAGCTTCTCGAGTGCCTCACGCGCGGCGGGCTCGAGGTCGTCGACGCGCTGTCGGCCCAGCACCTCCACGAGAACGGACTCGAGCGATTCGTCCTCGAGTACCCGTCGACCCTGCGGCGTCCTTCGGAACTGGTCGCGGACTCGCAGCTGCTGGAACGGCTCGAGCCGCTTGCTCTTCGCCCACTTCTGCCAGCACTCGTCGAGCAGGCCCTGGTCCTCAGGGGCGATGCCGACGTACGATCCGGTCGGATCGAAGGCCTCGCTCGCAGTGTGGACCGTCCCACCGGGTTCGGTGACGGTCGCCATCACCTCGACGTTGTAGTGATGCCCGCGGGCCGATCTCAGGGTGAGCTCCTGCGTCGCGCCCGCGACATCCACCTCGATGCGACTCTCACCGTCCGCGGTGTCGAGCATCATGGCCGGCGGCGTGGCCACTCTGCCGCCCACTCGCCAGGTCACTGGCGTGTTGCCGTCGAAGCCCCGCACGGCCGGGAGGTAGCTCATCGTCGTGCGGAACAGTCGATTGACTTCGTCGACCCGATCTCCGCACGGAGTGTGCTCCACCCCGGTGACGGTCTCGCTGGCGAGGACGTCTTCGCGTCGAACCGACAGGGCGATGCCCGTGTCGGTCCCGTGGACGACCTCCAGGTCCACCCAGTCGTCGCCGCTCGCGACCGCCCGCACCGAGAGGGGAGTCGTCGAGATCTGCATGTCCGTGTCCGCGGTGAGCGGCATCAGGATGCGGCCGCGGTACCAGATCCGTGGTCCGACGTAACTCAGCCCGACGGTGTGGGCGACCACGGCCTGCCGAGCCAGATCAACCACGACGTTCGCTGGCTGCACCCTGCGATCGCGTGTGGCATACCCGGCGTCCCAACCAGCCGGGCGGCGGTACTCGAGGTAGACGCGCCCTATTCCGCTTTCCGGCTCGGCGGGCGGATGCAGCGCCAGCAGGCGCGTACCGGCCGCGGCGTGGTCGGCGGCGTACAACCGGACCCTGAGCGGCGGCTGTCCGATCGACGGCCACGACCCATGCGAGACGCTCCGGCCCAGTGCCTCGGGGTACCGCCAGTCGACATGTGCGAGCGCCGGTGCCGGACCGGCGTTGACCGTGGGGGCACCCAAGGGCTTCAGACCGGGCTGCGTCGGAGTCACCACCCAGCCGGCCGGCGAAGCGATCTGCGTCCAGGGCCTGCTGGCGACGACTCCGAGGAGGGGATCGTCGCAGCGACCGAATGACCCAGACGACATCACGTCGTACGGATCGCCGTAGTCGGTGCCGGAGGTCCACGGCGGCAGGCCGTCCCAGTCCATCCCCGTGTTCACCAACCCGAAGGAGTGCTCGAATCCCAGGACGTGACCGACCTCGTGGGCCATGAACGTGTGATCTCGCGTGCCGTAGTGCAGCACCGCGCACATGCGGGCAGGGTCGAACCCGACTGCGCCGGCGTCGGTCATCCCCTGCTGACCCTTGCCCGGCACTTGCACCACTCCCGGGTACATCAGCAGCACGAAGCCGTCGTACTCGATGAACAGGTCGTCGGTGACTCGACGGGTCGCGTCCAGCGCGGCGGACAGTTGGTCGGGGCGCTCCATCTCAGGGTCGTAGACGTCGATGGAGACCCAAGGGAACATCGTCGCGGTGAATTGGAGGTGGCCTTGCGTCACCTCCGTCCAGTACTGCATGACCGCGGTGCCGTTGGGGTTCTCGATCAGCATCTCCCAGCAGGCCTGGTCTGACAGGGCTGGGTATGAGGCGTCGTGGTGGGCGCGCAACACCGCCAGCCTCACCTGAAGTGTCACGACGCCCACGATAGACCCGGCGGGCGCTTGTCGACAGGTGCCGGATGACGATCGGATCGGCAGCGGAGACGTGCTTTCTAGGACTCGGATCCCGCGTCGGCGGCCGCCGAATCCGCTCGCTCGGCTGCCGCGAGGGTGCGTGTGAACAGCAGCAGCCACCCCACCACGAGGCCGGCGCAGACCATCTCGTGGGTGGCGAGAGTGTAGTAGCCGACCCAGAACAGGGTGGCCGAAAGGAGGATGCCGCCGGCAACCGCGAGGGCGACCGCGAGCATCGCCCACGAGAGGCAGGGGAGCACCCAGCGCAGGCCGAGCAGGAGGGCTCCGAAGACCACCGCCATTCCGATCGCGAACACGTTGTGGCCGACCTGGCTGATCGTGACCGGCACGACCGCCGCGCCGATGAAGCATGCCGCGAGCACGAGGAATACCACATAGACGATGAGCGCCCGCGCGCGAGTCACTCGGGGTTCGGTGTGCGCCCACGCCTTCAGGCTCGTCAGCAGATAGAACGCGAGCAGCGCTGTCACACCCCCCGCCGTGACGAGGGTGGCGTTGAAGACCGTCGCCGTGACGCCGTCCTGGCCGCCGAGCTCGCTGAAATTGCGTTGATACCAGCCGTCGTCGCGCGCGGTCGCGACGCTCACCGTGAACCCGGTCGCCACGACGGCGAACAGCAGCAGGACCAGTCGGGTGGCGGTGACATGCGCGGCGAGCAAGAAGGCCGCGTACCCGGAGGCGCCGGCCACGAGGGCGACGATCATCGTCGCGGTCAGCGTGTCGACGGCGGCTCCTGGCCAGATCAGCGACGCCGAATCGAACAGCATCCACTGAACCATTCCGAACACCGCGGCGAGCGCGAGCGCCAGCGCCGAGGTCATCCACGCTCGCCGGGAGCGCGTGAGGTCCTTCAGCCACGCCTGTCTCGGATCGCGAGCCGCGAGCCGATAGCTCACCGACGCGGCGGCGAGGGTGATGAACACCGCGACGACTATGCCGCCCGCGCCGACCGACGCCCCCTCCCACACCGGCACGACGCGACCCCAGAACCCCACCGCTCCACCGGCAAGTCCGACGCCGAAGGCGAGGGTCGCCACGACGATCGCGCGCGCCTCCGTCCGCACGGCGAAGCGACGCGCCTCGAGCACACCATCGCGATGCAGCCGTGTCTCGACCCGCACCGCGGCGGCCTCGAGGCGCGTTCTCTGCGTCCACGCATCGCGTGCCATGCCACGATTGTCCATCCATTCGCGGCCGATCGGGAAGGATGAGCGGAGACCGACATCCGACGCGCCGCTGTGCACTCAGAACACCAGAGACGAGAGCCCCACATGATCGCCCGCTTCGAGGAGCTCGACTGGCAGCAGACGCGGATGGGGGAGCTGACCCTCCGTCGGCGTGCCGACCCCGCGACGGATGAGCTGATCTACGAGGTGAAGCTCAAGGACGAGTACCTCATGTCGAGCCTGTTCACGGTCGCTGAGGAAGAGCTCGCGACGCTGGGTCTCGCCGCCGCGGAAGGCATCCACCTCGACGTGCTCGTGGGCGGTCTCGGACTGGGCTACACCGCAGCGACCGCGCTGCACGACGAACGCGTTCGCCGGCTGGATGTGATCGACGCGCTCACCGCGGTGATCGGGTGGCACGAGAGGGAACTGCTCCCGGTTTCCGCGGAGCTGGTAGGAGATGCTCGGACGACCCTGGTTCACGACGACTTCTTCGCCGTGATGCGCCGTACGCCCGAGCCCGAGGACACGCCGTATGACGTCATCCTGCTCGATGTCGATCACTCGCCGCACCACACGCTGGATCCGAGTCACGCCGACCTCTACACCGCGGCGGGCCTCGCATCCCTCGCTCGGCACCTCACCGACCGGGGCGTCTTCGCTCTGTGGTCGGATGATCCGCCCGACGCCGAGTTCATGTCGCTGCTCTCCTCGGTCTTCGATGATCGCGCGGCTCACGTTGTGACGTTCGACAACCGCCTCACGGGCGGAACCTCGTCCAACACCGTCTACGTCGCGACCCGGCGCTAGATGTACTGCCCAGGGACATCGGCCCGGCCAGGGCGTCAGCACCCGCCGAGCCGGGGGACCTCACCGCGTTCGAGACGTGCGGCACGGTTCCGGTTCACTCGGACGGTTCCGCGTCTGCGGTATCAGCCTCGAGCAGTGAGCACGCGAGAACGGTCGATCCCGCGACGGCTGACGGCATCGTGATGATCGCGCCGAGGGGAACGAGGAAGCAGAGCTGCGTGGCGACGCCGAACCCCAGTACCCGGGCCCGGTGGTGTCGCATCAGCTCTCGCCGGGCGGCACGATCGATCCCACGCGCCGTGAGAGCCCGGGGCGTCAGCTCGTCCGCGATCAGCCACCCCGTGAGCAGCAGCGCGAGGATCGTGCTGAGCACGCCGCCCACCACCGGCACGAGGCCGACCAGCGCCGCGAGCAGAGCGACCCCGACGCCGCGCGCAAGCAGCCTGAACCCATCCCCGAGAGCTCGCCAGAATCCATAGTCGGCGTCGATGCCCGAGCTGCCCAGATCCGACTCCACGGCCCGCCAGATCCGGTCGTAGAAAGGCTCGCCGATCAGCAGCGTGAGCGCGGTGAACGAGACCGCGAGCAGGACGAGCGCAGCTCCGAGCAGCGCGGTTCCGATGGCAACGCGGATGACGGTGGACCACAGTCCGGGCCAGCCATCGGCGAAGGGCGTCATTGCCTCGGTGATGGCGGGCAGGAAGGCGCCCAGCGCGATCAATCCCGCGAGGAACAGCGCGGCGACGATCGCGGCCGGAACGAGACCGAGCGCCATGAGTCCGGGGCGCCGGGGCCAGTAGGCGAACCCGCGTGCGAGCAGAGTGATTCCTCGGACGAACTCGCGCATTTGACCCGATCCTACGTGCAGGTCGATCGGCACGACCCGGCTCGGTCGCGCCGCCCGAGACCGACATCGTGCCGCACCTATGCTTCGAGGGTGAATCAGCACGAGTCGCGCAACGCCCGCATCGAGCATCGCTGGCCGGCGGTGTTCGCGCTGGTCGTGGCCCTCGCACTGTACGGGGCTCTGCCGAACGATCTGCTCACGGTTCAGCGGTACGTCACGGTCGCCGTCGGCATCCTGCTGCTCATCCCGCTCATCATCATCAACCCGCGCCATTTCAACCGGCAGACCACCTGGTCGCGCGTCGTGTCGCTCGCGCTCGTCATCATCGTGGTGACCTCCAACCAGATCACGCTGATCTCCCTGGTCTTCGTGCTCATACACGGGCAGGCCGAAGGACCGTCGCTGCTGCAGTCGGCATTGCAGGTCTGGGTGGCGAATGTCATCGGCTTCGCTCTGCTCTACTGGGAGATCGATCGCGGAGGACCGGTCATCCGAACGATGGCGAAGCGCTCCGAACTCCCGCGTGCCGACTTCCGCTTCCCGCAGGACGAAGATGACGACACCATCGTCGAGGTGGCCGCCGGTTCGTCGCTGAAGTCGGACTGGACGGCGAGCTTCGTCGACTACTTCTACTTCTCGCTGGCCAACTCGATGGCGTTCAGCGCGACCGACACCATGCCGCTCACCGCACGGGCCAAGCTGCTCATGTCGTTGGAGTCGTTCGGCGGGTTCGTCATCCTCGCACTCGTCATTGCGCGGGCCGTCAGCCTCATCGGCTGACCGACGCGATCTCAGGATCCCGGCGGGCGAGACCTGGCGAAGCGGGAAACGGTCACGAGCTGTGCCACCGCCAGAATGGCGGAGATTCCGAGGTAGACGCCGCCGATCGAACTCAGGAACACGGGACCTGTCGCGGCCAGGGCGGCGATCGGTATCCAGGTCGCCCACCACGCCCACCACTCCAGCCGGCGATACGGGATCAGCAGCACGAGGACGCTCAACGCCTGCAACGCCGCGAAGGCGATGAACATCATCTGCTCATCATCCGTCGACGCGAACGCGAAGGCGCCGACCAGGTGGTTGAGGGCGAGCAGTGCCGTCGCACCGACCAGCATCCACCAGCCGATCCAGAAGAATACCCGGCGCCATGCGTCGGACGGAGCTCGCGGATCCCCGCTCATGCGCTCATGGTAGCCCGGCACCGCGGACCGTGACAGGGCGGCGCTGCCGCAGGGCACGTGGGCGATCCAGAATGATCACATGACCTCGGATGCACCCGGTCGACCGTGGACGCCCACGGACCTGGCCCAACAGGCCAGGCCACCCGAGCTGGAGATCGCCGCGCCGCGCGCCAGCGGCGAACCTGGCCGCTGGACACCGATCGGGGTCGTCGCCGTAAAGGGAGCACTCCCGACGTCGAAGAGCGAGCGCGCGGGCGGCTCGGGGCGCTAGAGAGCAGATGCGCGGTCAGAACACGAACTCCTCCTGGTGCAGCCGGCGTCGTGGCAAACCGGCGGCGAGCAGTGCTTCCTGCGCCGCAGCAGCGAATCGCGGCGACGCGCACATGTAGACATCGCGCTCGGTCATGTCGGGCACCAGCCGCAGCAGGTTCGCGGGGGTCATCGCGTTGGCCGGTTCGGATGACGACCCGACCAGATAGATGAGCTCGGCGTCGCGCTCGGCGGCTATGGCCTCGAGCTCGTCGCGGAACACCAGCTCTGCGGTGGTGGAGGCGCGGTAGAGGAGGGTCAGCGTCCCGTCGCCTCGGTGGACCGTCTCGAAGAGCGATCGCATCGGGGTGATGCCGACCCCGCCGGCGATGAGCAGGATGCCGGCGCGCCGCCGTCGTCGCTCGGTCATCGCCCCGTACGGCCCTTCCGCCGACACGCGCACGCCCGGGCGCAGCTGGTGCAGCAGGGCGGTCCCATCACCGACGGACTTGACCGTGAGACGGAGGAAATCCTGGGACGGGGGTGCCGAGAGCGAGAAAGGATGCGCGGCCGGCCACGTCGCACGGGTGAGGAACCTCCAGCGGAAGAACTGTCCGGACTCTGCGCGCAGCTCGTCGAGGTGGCACCCGCGCACGATGATGCTGACCACGTCCTTGCCCTCAGGCACGATGCTGACCACCCGCATCCGGTGTCGCCACAGCTGCAGGAGCGGCGCGAGCACGCGGTACCTCAGGAGCAGGGCGAAGCTGAGGGTGTAGAGACAGCCCCAGGCCATCTGCGCGGCGGGCCGACCGGCGAGGTCGGGTCCTGCCAGCTCGTGCGAGAACGACAGGGCGATGGCGAGATACGTCGTCAGGTGGAGCGCGTGCCAGACCTCGTATCGCAGCCGCCGTCGCGCGGCTCGCGCCGACACCGCTCCGACCCCGAGCAGGAGGAACGTCGCCACCGTCGCCTCCACCAATCCGGGCATGACCAGCACCTCACCCACCGACGCTCCGAACGATATGCCGCGGGCGATCGCCCAAGCGGCTGTCGCACCGACGGCGTGGACCACGATCGCGATGATCGCGACGCGTCCGAGCACCCCGTGCCAGCGAGCCATCTGATCAGCACCGATGCCGCGCTCGAGGAAGGGCGCGCGCGACATCAGCAGCACCAGCACCGTCACGGCGAACCCGCCCTCGAGCCCGCAGAGACGTGCGACCAGAGAGATATCCAGCCGCACGGGCCTCGTTGCGTCGAACACCGCGAGCATCGCCGCACCGACCGCCCCCGCCACGACGAGCACCAGGAACAGCCTCGAGAACACCGCACTGGCATCCGGGCCCGGCAGAGCCGCACCGCGGATCGAGGCGGACTTCGCCGAGCTCATGGACGTGTGTCGAGGATGGACGGGCGGCGAGCGTCGGATGCCGCGATCGGCGGCGTCTCGTCGATGTTCTCCGCGATGGCGGGTGGTCGCACCGGCGATGTGGTCGGGGCGTGCACGCCGAGCATCAGGCCTCCCAGCAGCGCCGACGCCAGCAATCCGCTGGTGACGAGCTGGTGAAGCGCGCTCCATCGGCGACGCGACGCGTGGTCGCGCCGCCGAGCGAGGCTCGGCGCGCCAACGGCCCGTGCGGGAGCGGTGTCGAGGACGATCGTCATGGCTGCGATTTCGGAGAGCGGTCGAACAGGAGGGAGGGCGCCGGGGCTGCCTACGTCTACAAAGGAGCCGTGACGAACCGAGCAGATACCTGAACACAAAGAGTTGCGCTCGCGCCCCGGATCGGGTCTCGCTGCGCGCGGCCCCACACCCTTGACGCGCAATCGGCCGCACCGCCACGATGGACCGGGGGCGTTCGACGATCGATCAGCCCTGCCGAGGTGCTACTCCGCTGTGAGCTGGAGGCTTCCATGGTTCGACGCCGCGCGCCACACCCAAGCGACGCCATCTCTCGCCATCGATGGCGCGTGCCCGTCGCGCTCGCCGTGGGGATCGCGCTCGCCCTGTCGGCGCCGGTGGCGGCATCCGGTGCGAAGCAGCCATCGACCACCGGTGCGCCGGGAATCGGCGACGACTACTACCCGCTCTCGGGCAACGGCGGGTACGACGTCAAGCACTATGGTCTCGACATCGCGTACGCGCCCGCCGACGACAAGCTCACCGGGCTCGCCGTCATCACCGCGAAGGCGACTCAGGCACTGTCGTCGTTCGACCTGGACCTCGAGGGACTCACCGTGAAGTCCGTGACCGTCAACGGGAAGAGCGCGCGGTGGACAAGGTCGGCAGGCGAGCTCAAGATCACGCCGAAGAACAAGCTTCGCAAGAACCTGCCGTTCATCACCAGGGTCCGCTACTCGGGAGTGCCGCAGACGATCGACGACAACCTGGGGATCTCCGGCTTCATCCACACGGACGACGGCGCCGTCGTCGCGGGGCAGCCGATGGTGGCCGCGACGTGGTTTCCCGTGAACGACCATCCCGCGGATAAGGCCCTCTACTCCGTGCGCATCACGGTGCCGAAGGGCGTCGAGGCCCTGTCGAACGGGCGGCTCGTGTCCAAGCGCGACTTCGGCAGCAAGTCCGTGTGGCTGTGGAACACCGATGAGCCGATGGCGAGCTACCTCGCGACCGCGACCATCGGCCAGTTCGACATCGATGCCTACCGGGCTGCCGGCATCCGATACTGGGACGCGATCGATCCCGACCTGCTCGTCCCGAAGATGGCTGCGCGCACCGGCACGGACTTCGCGTACTCCGGTCAGGCGGATGACTCGTACAAGCGGCTGCAGCGCACACTGACCGTTGATCCGGATGATGCGGAGCTGTCGTTCTGGATCAACCGCGACACCGAGCAGGGCTGGGACTTCGCGTTCCTCGAGGTGCTTCCCGAAGACGGGGTCTGGCGGACGATTCCCGACGAGGGCGGAATCCTCGAGCAGGACGCCGGAGACTCGGGATGCGCCCCGCTGCTGGAGGAGCATCCGTTCCTCGCGCACTACCTGACCGAGGGCGACGCGGGACCGTGCGCCGCCGACTCCTTCTGGGCGACATCCGGCTCGAGCGACGGCTGGGAGAAGTGGGTCTTCGACCTGTCGGCGTACGCGGGACAGCAGGTCGAGGTCTCGATCAGCTACTTCAGCGACTACGTCTTCCAGTGGGATGGCGTCTCGATCGACGACATCGAGGCACCGGGCGGTGTCGGATCGACGTCGTTCGAAGACGACGGCGACGCGCTCGACGGCTGGACGGTTCCCGGCGCTCCGGAGGGGAGCGCGGGCAACGAGACCGACTGGACGGTGGGCTCCGACGGGCCCCCGACGCTCGGTGAGACCGCTGCCGCATCGCTCGCACGCCAGCCCGAGATCGTGGAGTTCCTCGAGGGCTATTTCGGCGACTATCCGTTCGATGAGCTGGGCGGCATCGTCGACGACTTCGACGGTCTCGGCTTCGCGCTCGAGAACCAGACGAGGCCGATCTATTCGAAGAGATTCTTCACCGGCCAGGCCGAGGGCGACTCGGTCGTCGTGCATGAGATCGCCCACCAGTGGTTCGGCGACAGCGTCGCGCTCGAGCGCTGGAAGGACATCTGGCTGAACGAGGGCTTCGCCACCTACGCCGAGTGGCTATGGAGCGAACATGAGGGCTTCGCCACGACGCAGAACTACTTCGACTACTTCTACAACGACGCTCGGCCTGAGGACGACCCGTTCTGGAACGTCGTGATCGGTGACCCGGGACCGGATGCGCTGTTCGACAACGCTGTGTACGAGCGGGGTGCGATGACACTGCATGCGCTGCGCACCACGATCGGCGATGATGCGTTCTTCGAGCTGCTGCCGGCATGGCATGCCGCACACGCGAACGGCAACGCCACCACGGCGGAGTTCGTCGCGCTCGCCGAAGACCTGTCGGGGCAGGACCTCGGTGCGTTCTTCGAGACGTGGCTGTACACGGGGGAGCGGCCGGCGGACGCGGATGCGGATGCGGGTGCGCGGTCGTTCGGCAGCGAGAGCACGCCGAAGCTGCTCCTGCCGCACGGGCAAGACGACTGAAGTCTCCCGATTCGCCGAACCCACGCGATCCGACCCAGCCCACCCGTTTCGCGCGCACGGATCAGAGGGGTTGGGTCGGATCGAATGGGTTCGGTGAGGTGCGGGTCGCGATGCCGAGCGCGCGGATGAGGTACAGCAGGTGCGAGCGGATGTCGATCGTGTCGTCGTACATCCGCTGGATCTGAAGGCCGTCCCAGCTGGCGAACAGCAGCGCTGCGATGGCGATCGGATCGGCATCCTGCGCGATCTGCCCGTCCGACTGCAGGCGTGAGAGCGCGTCGCTGACGACCAGACGGATCGCTTCGTACCGCGCCCGGAGGAACTCGTGCGCGACGTGGTCCGGCTCCGTCGCCTCACCGGTGACTCGCAGCGAGAGCCGGGTCATGCCGGGGGACGCGACCTCTTCATCGACTGCCGCCAGGATGCGGTCCACGATGTTCTCGGCGAAGTCCCGATTCTCGGCATCCACCTCGATCGCGATCAGCTCGTCGCGGTGGCGAAGGATCTCGAGGAAGAGCGCGTCCTTCGAGCCGAAGTAGTGCAGCAGCCCGTTCTGGCTGAGGCCGACGGCATCCGCGAGATGCTTCACGGTGGCGCTGCTGTAGCCATCGCGCGCGATCACCTCGAGCGCGACATCCAGGATCTCGGCGCGCTTCGCCTTTCCTTTCGCGTACGGACCACGTGCTGCCATAAAACAGCATGTTATGCGCTTTTGGACTTGCGCGCATCGAATCCCGCATGTCATGCTGTTTTCAACGCACCGCGCGAAGGCAGATCCCGCCCTCGCGGGAGCACCAGAGCACTGACATCACCGACGATGGGAAATCACATGAGCGACACTGTGGCCGCCGAACCGAAGCCGAAGGGCAACGTCATCCTCGAGCCGGCGGAGCCGGGAACCTCGTCGATCTACATCAAGGGCCCGGCCTCGCGCTCGTACCTGACGTGGTTCACCATCTTGACGATCGCGATCACCTCGGTGTGGGGTGCGGTCACCGGCATCCTGCTGCCGAACCACGTGCAGCTCCTCGAGATGGGCAACTGGTTCACCGGCGCAGACGCAAGCATCGACCTGCAGCAGCTGACTCTGCTGCAGCAGTCCATCGATGCCGGCACTGCGACTGCCACCGCGGAGCAGGCGCGCCAGCTCGACCTGCTCAGCGGATTCAATGCAGCCCGCGCCCAGTCGCTCGCGATGATCAGCACGATCGGGGTCATCCTCACGATGCTCATCCAGCCGGTCGTCGGCGTGTTCGCCGACCGCACCCGCAGCCGGTGGGGCCGGCGTGCTCCCTGGATCCTGTTCGGGACGGTCGTCGGTTCGCTCTTGCTGGTGCTGCTGCGCTTCGCGCCCTCGATCGCCGTGCTGGCGATCGTGTTCATGCTCGCCCAGGCCGTGCTGAACACGGCATCCGGTCCCCTCGCGACCACGGTCGCCGACCGGATGCCCGAGAACCGGCGTGGCACCGCTTCGGCCCTCGGTGGGTTCGGCAACTTCTTCGGAGGCCTGCTCGGCGGTCTGCTGGCTGGCGCGCTCTTCGCGACGATCGGGCTCGACTTCTACTTCATCATCGCCGCGTTCGTCGCCTTCTCGGGCGTGATGTTCGTGCTGTTCGCCCGTGACCGCTCGTCGAAGGACCTCGAGGTCGCGCCCTTCAACTGGAAGGAGTTCTTGGTCAGCTTCACGATCGCCCTCCGGTCGCGCAACTTCCGGTGGGTGTGGGTCGCCCGCATCCTGCTGACGTTCGGCTACACCGTCTCGACGGCGCTCAGCCTCTACATGCTGCAGAGTTACGTACGCCCTGCTCTCAGTCAGGCCGAGGCGACCGCCCTCGCACCGCTGCTCCTGCTCGCGGGCGTGCCCGTCACGATCCTCGCGGTGCTCGTCGCAGGCAAGCTGTCCGACAAGCTCGGCAAGCGCCGCATCTTCGTCATCGTCGCCTCCGTCCTCATGGCGCTCTCGATGGTCATCCCGATCGTGATGCCGACCGTGCCCGGCCTCTTCATCCAGGCGATCGTCGGCGGCATCGCCTTCGGCATCTACCTGCCCGTCGACCAGGCGCTCTTCATCGACGTCCTCCCCGACAAGCGCGCGGCGGGCCGCGACCTCGGTGTCGCCGGGCTCGGCTCGAACTTCGGCCAGGCTCTCGGCCCGATCCTGGCGAGCACGGTCGTCGCGGTCACCGGCGGCTACGTCGGCATCTGGATCGCGGCGGCAATTCTCGTGATCCTCGGCGCGGTCGCCATCCTCCCCCTGAAGGGCGTCAAAT
Source organism: Microbacterium pumilum (assembly GCF_039530225.1). Classification (NCBI taxonomy): domain Bacteria; kingdom Bacillati; phylum Actinomycetota; class Actinomycetes; order Micrococcales; family Microbacteriaceae; genus Microbacterium; species Microbacterium pumilum. The sequence goes on along the minus strand of NZ_BAAAOH010000001.1, from coordinate 4,322,643 downwards.
GAGCATCGAACAGACCATCACCGACCTGACCGAGGTCGAGTGGGCCTTCGACGAGGCCGACGTGCTGTTCGTCGAGCCGTACGTCGACGTGGACGAGTGGCGCGATGCGCCGGCGCGGCACCGGTACGTCCACGGCGGGTTCCGCGGCACCGATACGCGCTTCTCGTTCTACTATCCGGAGGCCGAGGTCTACGGGGGTCGCTTCTTCCAGCACGTCACGCCTGTCCCGCAGAGCGAGAACCTCGCTCAGGAGGATCTCGGCGAGTTCAACAAGGCCGCCTTCTCGGTCGACAGCGGCGCGTACTTCGTCGAGACGAACGGCGGGGGTCCGGATGCCGCGAATCCCATGTCCGGCATCGACCCGACCATCGGCGCGTTCCGGGCGAACGCCGCGGTCGCGCGCTTCTCGCGCGCCGTCGCCACCGAGCTGTACGGCGATGGTCGCCCATACGGCTACCTCTTCGGCGGGAGCGGCGGCGCGTACCGCACGATCGGCTCGTCCGAGAACACCGAGGGCGTGTGGGACGGATTCGTCCCGTACGTTCCGGGCAGCCCGATGGCGATGCCGAACGTCTTCAGCGTGCGCATGCACGCGCAGCGCATCCTGCGCGACGTCTTCCCCGCGATCGTCGACGCCTACGACGTCGGGGGAGACCCGGCATCTCTCGACCTGACGCCCGAACAGCGCGCTGCGCTCGACGAGGTCACAGCCATGGGCTTCCCGCCCCGGTCGTGGTTCGGGTGGCGCACCATGGGCATGCACGCGTTCAGCGTGCTGTACCCCGGCGTGATGTACATGGATCCGACCTACGCCGAGGACTTCTGGAATGTCGAGGGATACCTCGGCGCCGACCCTGCGGCATCCGTCCACCGCGACCGCGTGCAGCTGACGACGACCATCGCCGAGCTGATCGCCGAGACCTCGACGGCCGGCGGCGACCTCGTGGCCGGCGGGGTCGACGAGTCGTTCCTGCACACGGCCTCCGCATCGCAGCTGGTCTCGGGACTGAGGCTCGCGGACATGCCTCGCGGGTGGATCCTCGGTGCGCAGCTCGCGGTGGGTTCGGGCGCGGCGGCGGGCGCCGTCATCCGTCTCTCGGGTGTCGAGGGCGACGTCGCGATCGTCGAGGCGGGTCAGGATGATGCGCTCGCCGGCCTGGCCGCCGGCGACGAGGTCGTGCTCGACAACTCGGGGTTCCTGGCGGCGCAGACGTATCACCGGCACCAGGTGCCCGGTGCCGAGTACCCGGTGTGGGACCAGTTCCGTGATGCGGACGGCGCACCGACGCTGCCGCAGCGGCCGATGCTGCTCGGCCCGCTGATGACGCAGGGCGCTTCCGGAACCGTGCCATCCGGGCGGATCACGGGCAAGACGATCGTCGTCGCCTGCCTGCTGGATCGCGAGGCGTTCCCGTGGCAGGCGGACTGGTACCGGTCGCGGGTCGTCGAACAGCTCGGGGATGCGGCATCCGATCGATTCCGGCTCTGGTACGTCGACAACGCCCTGCACGGCGACGACGACCCGCAGGAGTTCCCGGCCCGGAGCGTCGCGTACGTCGGGGCGCTGGAGACCGCGCTGCGCCAGCTCGCAGCCTGGGTCGAGGACGGCGTCGAGCCCTCACCGAGCACGTCGTACGAGATCGTGGACGGACAGGTGGTCGTTCCAGCGGGTGCCCATGAGCGGCAGGGCGTTCAGCCGGTCGCAACGTTCACGGTGAACGGCTCGGCGAGTGCGAGCGTGGGTGTGGGTGACGTCGTGACGGTGAGGGTCGAGGCCGTAGCTCCCGGTGACGGCGTGATCGTCGAGATCCTCGAGGTCGAGACGGATGCCGTCGGCACCGAGAGTCTCGGTGACTCTCTTGCCTTCGTCCCGGCCGGTCGTGTCGCGGTCGAGCGGTCGCGGGTGTTCGACGAGCCGGGCACGTACTTCCTGGCCGTGCGCGTCGCGTCGCAGACCGCAGGTGACGCGGCCGACCCGCATGCCCGGGTGCGCAACCTCGTGAGGGCACGGATTACAGTCACGGCCTGAGTCTTCCATCGTCGAACCCACTCGATCCGATCCAGCCCACTCGTTCTGTGGCCGCGGATCGGATGGGCCGGGTCCGTTCGAGTGGGTCGGCGTCGGCGGGTCGGATACGTACGAGGGGCACATGGCGAGCAGGGGCGGGTTGCGGACACGCGTTACAGTCGCACCATGAACCAAGTCCGGTGGGTTGTCACGACAGAAGAGTCTCCCTGGCAGGCCCTGGACGGACCCGATGTGACCGGCGTGGCTGTCATGCCTGACGTGTTCGTCGGCGTGGACGATCCGAAGCAGGTCATCGAGGGCTTCGGCGCGAGCTTCAACGAGCTCGGCTGGACGTCGCTCGGGTTGCTCGATGACGGGCAGCGTGCCGAAATCCTGCGCGAGTTCTTCAGCCCCGGAGTGGGAGCGGGACTGTCGCTCTGCCGGATGCCGGTCGGCGCCAACGACTTCTCACGCGACTGGTACTCGTATGACGAGGTTGCCGGCGACTTCGACCTCGAGCACTTCGACATCGCCAACGACCTCGAGACGCTGGTGCCCTTCATCCGCGCGGCGCAGACCGAGCAGCCCGACCTGCGTCTGTGGGCGTCGCCGTGGAGTCCGCCGACATGGATGAAGCGCAACGGCCACTATGCGGGCGCCCTGCCTCACCAGTTCATGGGCGGCGTCGAGAACGGTCTGCAGCCGGAGCAGGTCGGTGAGGAGGGCACCGACATGTTCATTCTCGAAGAGCCCTACCTGCGCGCGTACGCCCGGTACTTCGGACGTTTCATCGACGCGTACCGTGAGCTCGGCATCCCGATCGGCATGGTGATGCCGCAGAACGAGTTCAACTCCCCACAGATCTTCCCCAGCTGCACCTGGACGCCGGAGGGCTTCATCCAGCTGCTCCGCCATCTCGGACCCGAGATGCAGCAGCGAGACGTCGAGATCTTCCTCGGCACCCTCGAGCGCGGCGACGACCGACTTCTCGGAGACGTGCTCGCTGACCCAGACGCCGCGGGTCACGTCTCGGGCCTCGGCGTACAGTGGGAGGGCAAGCGCGCGGTCACCGCCCTTCACCGCCTGCATCCCGATCTTCGGATCTATCAGACCGAGCAGGAGTGCGGCGACGGCAAGAACGACTGGCGGCATGCGCGCCATGCGTGGCGGCTCATGCGGCAGTTCTTCGGCAGCGGCGCGACCGCGTACATGTACTGGAACTTCTCACTGCTCGAGGGCGGCCGAAGCCGGTGGGGCTGGACGCAGAACTCACTGGTCGTCGTCGATCGCGACTCGGCGACTTTCGCGTACACGCACGAGTATCAGCTGCTCAAGCATGTGAGCGCGTTCGTGCAGACCGGCGCGAGATACATCGAGACGCTCAGCTACAGCGGATACGACAACCAGCTCGCGTTCGTCAATCCGGACGGCTCGATCGTGATCGTCATCCAGAATGACATGGCGAGCGAGATGACCGTCAACCTCATGCTCGGCGACCGGATGATCTCACCCACGCTGCCTGCGGACTCCTTCAGCACGCTCGTCATTCCGGCTGCCGCGTAGCCGCGGGCGGCAACGCCTCGCGGGTCAATGCTCGTCGTGCTCGAGATCGATGTCGCCGGTGAGCGCCGCGACCGGAACGGTGCACGCGTCGCCGCGCCACGCCTCGAGGCCCTCGCGGACGGCGAATCCGGCGATCACGAGCGCGGCGATCGAGTCCGCCCATGCCCAGCCGAGCAGTGCGTTGAGCACCAGTCCGGCGAGCAATGCGGCGGAGAGGTAAGCGCAGATGAGCGTCTGCTTGGAGTCGGCGACAGCGGATGCCGAGCCGAGCTCACGACCGGCTCGGCGTTCGAGCCAGCTGACCACCGGCATCACGATCAGGCTGGCGACGGCGAGCGCGATGCCGATCGGGCTCGGCTGCGCCTCGCGCACGCCGAACAGTGAGAGCGCGGCATCCACCGTCACGTATCCGGCGAGCGCGAAGAACGAGAACGCGATGACCCGAAGCGCGGTCTTCTCCCTCGACTCCGGGTCGGGCGAGGCGAACTGCCAGGCGACGGCGGCGGCCGAGAGCACCTCGACGGCGGAGTCCAGTCCGAACCCGATCAGCGCGGCGGACGATGCGGCCCCGCCCGCGATGAGCGCGATGACGCCCTCGACCACGTTGTAGGCGATCGTGAACGCGACGATCCAGCGGATGCGGCGGCGCAGGACGCCGACGCGCGTCGGATCCAGCGCGACGCTCATGGCTGCATCACTTCGGAGCGCGATTCGCGGGTGCCCAGGATCGCATCCCACAGCGCGTCGGCGACCTCGCGCTTCGACCCGCTCGGCGACGCGATGATGTCATCGTTCGCGTCGATGATGACGAGCGCGTTGTCTGCGGACTCGAACCCCTTCGACCAGCCGACCTCGTTGACGGCGAGCAGGTCGACGCCCTTGCGCCGGCGCTTGCGGCGTCCGCGTTCGTGGAGTTCGTCGGCATCCGCCGCGGTCTCGGCGGCGAAGCCGACGATGGTCTGGCCTCCGGCGCGCTCCGCCACGAGCGCGGCGAGGATGTCTTCCGTCTCGACCAGTTCGAGCGTCACGGTGTCGCCGCCCGCGTCTTCTTTGCGGCGCTTCAGGTCGGCGACCTCGGCAACACGGTAGTCGGCGACCGCGGCCGCCATGACGACGACGTCGACAGCGGATGCCGCGGCCCGCGTGGCCGCGGAGAGTTCGGCCGCAGTGGCGACGGTCGAGATCGCGATGCGCGGATGACCGACGGCCTGGCCGAGCACGCCATCGTCGACATGGGCGACGATGAGCGTGACGTCGGCACCCCGATCCGCCGCGGCGACCGCGACCGCGACACCCTGCCTGCCACTCGAGCGGTTGCCGATGAACCGCACCGGGTCGATCGGCTCGCGCGTGCCTCCCGCGGTGACCACAGTCCGGATGCCGCGCAGATCGTCCCGAACCGCCACGACCGCCAGGGCGAGCTCGACGATGAGCTCGGGCTCGCTCATGCGACCTGGTCCGCTGTCGCCGCCGGTGAGTGGTCCGTCCGCTGGTCCGATCACGTGGACGCCTCGGCTTCGGAGCGTTGCGATGTTCTGGATCGTCGCGGGATGCCGCCACATCTCGGTGTGCATCGCCGGTGCCACGACGACGGGTGAGGTGGTGGCGAGCAGGGTCGTGCCGAGCAGGTCCTCGGCGATCCCGGCGGTCATCTTCGCGAGGAAGTCCGCAGTCGCGGGAGCGACGATGACGAGATCGGCACGTCGGCCGAGGGCGACATGCCGCACCTCGGCGACGTCGGCGAACACGGATGTCGAGACCGGGTTGCGGCTGATGGCTTCCCACGTCGGCAGTCCGACGAAGCGGAGCGCGGCATCCGTCGGCACCACATGGACGTCATGACCACCGAGCACGAGCAGCCGCACGAGGTGCACCGACTTGTAGGCGGCGATCCCGCCGGTGACTCCCACGACGACGAACACAGCCCGATTCTTCCACGCGCCCGCGATGCGCGGTCGCCGGGCGGTTCGGCAGGCTCAGCGACCGGGTGGGGTGTCGAGCATCGGTCCCTGAGCTTGTCGAAGGGTCGCTGCGTGCGTGGTCGGGCGCTTCGACGCGCTCAGCGACCGGGCTCGCGGCGGACAGTAGGCTGGGGGAGCGGTCGCGGGGCCCTGCGCGATCGGCGATCGAGGAGCGTCTCCGCCCATGTGCACCGTCATCATCCACGTCGGCGAGCGGCAGTCCGACCCGATCCGCGTGCTGGCGATCCGCGATGAGGATCCCGCTCGGCCGTGGAACCCGCTCGGTCCGTGGTGGCCCGACACGCACGAGGGCGTCATCGGGGTCCGCGACGCTCGTGCCGGCGGCGCGTGGCTGGCTGCGGATCCGGCGACGCATCGCCTGGCCGTGCTGCTCAACCGCGAAGACCTGTCGGATCGGGCCGAGGAAGAGCTCCGGTCGCGTGGGTCGATCGTGCTCGCCTCCGTCGCAGGCACCTCGCCCGGCGAAGCGCCGCAGACCCACGGGTTCAATCTCGTGGAGGTCGTGCCGGAGGGCGCCCGCGTGACGACGTGGGACGGCATCCGCGCACACGTCGAGTCGCTCGCCCCGGGCACCCACATGATCGCGCACCACGACGTCGACGACCTCGAGACGCCGCGCATCGCGCATTGGCTGGAAGAGTTCCGCCGCACGCCCCTCGGAGATCCCGGGGCGTCTCACTGGTGGGAGCCGTGGATGGCGATCCTTGCTCGCAGCGGTGAGCTGCCACCGACCGACGACCGCGCGATCGTCCGGGACAACCGACTGCTGGGCTATCCCACCCTGTCGACTCTGATCTGCGTCGCGTCGCTGTCAGCCACGACGCTCGACGTGCACTACGGCGAGTTCGAGCATCCCGGGCGGTGGAACAGCGTGTCACTGACCTAGCGGCCGCAGCCGCGGTTGGTTCGGCGTCCCAGTGGGGCCGGACGCTTCGACAGGCTCAGCGACCGGCAGGCTCAGCGACCGGCAGGCTCAGCGACCGGCAGGCTCAGCGACCGGCCGGCCGACAGGCTCAGCGACCGCGCCGCGGCCGTCACGTGTCCGCGAGCAGGGCGATGCCGTCGATCACGGCTTGGTGCGTCTTCGATGACCCGAGCAGACGGAAATGCCCGAACGCCGGCACCTGCATGTTCGTCGCGCCCTCGAGTGCGCTGCCGTCCGGGATGTGGGGATCGTAGGCGCCGGAGATCGACACGATGCGGCCGTTCACCGACGTCTCCCGCCCGAGCATGACGATCGTCTCATTGTCGGGCAGGAAGGCACGGATGCTGGGGTCGGCCACCATGAACCGGGCACGCCGCGATCCGGCGAACGGCGTGCAGACGGTGACGAGCCCGCGCAGGCCGAGAGGAGACGCATCGGATGTCGCGGCATCCGGAGCAGACGCGCTCGCCGCTGCATCGCCGGCGTCACCACCCGCTCTGGCCTCGATGGCTGCCGCCACCGCCGCACCGGAGGCGACGAGCAGGTGCTTGCCGATGAGCCCGCCCTTGCTGTGGGCGACGAGCACACGTCCGGCCGGTCGCGCGGCGGATGACGCCAGTGTGCGCGCGAGTCGCTCGGACGTCTCGGCCACGTCGCGACGATTGATTCCGAGCCCGTGGATGACGCTCACCCGATGCCCCGCCTTGCTCAGAGAGTCGCCGAGCGGCCGCAGGAAGGTCCAGTGCTCGTACACACCGGGCAGCAGGACGACCTCGGGGAGGGATTCGGAGCCACTGTTCCACGCGGAGGGAACCGGGCGACTGCGTCCGATCGCCCACGGCGCCTGGAGGATCGCCGCCTGCCGCCGCGCCGCGTAAAGGTAGTCCGACGCCCACCACAGTGCCCGACGGAGCCGCGACGGCCGCGGCGCATCGTCGGCGGCTGATGCACCCGCGGCGGATGGCGTCATGCGCGCAGTCTACGAGCCCGGCTCAGCGGGCGCGGACGGTGTTGTTGCGCGCGTCGTGAGTGAGTTCGACGAGACCGAGCTCTTCGAGAAGCGGTGGAAGATACATCCCGAACCGACCCCGATAGCCCTTGCGCAGGCCGTACCAGCCGCCGACCGGATTCGCCTCATCCCGTCCCCATGCCTCGACGGTTCCCTCGGCCGCGGGCTTCTGCTCGTCGGCGGCGCCGAGCGGCACCCAATCGCCCTGGGCTCGCAACCAGGCGGCGAGGTCGTCGATCGCGCTCAGGTGGTACTTCAGGGTCGTCGAGCCCACCTGGCACACCAGCGCGGGCGGGTCTGCTGTCTCGTCCCGGTACATCGTGTAGGCGCTGGTTCCCGGTGCGGTCTTCAGCTGCCACGGATCGTCTCGGGTTCCGCTGCCTGGCATGTCGTCCTCCTCGTGCGCCTGCTGACGCGAGTCTGCGCCGCCATCCGGCCCTGCGCAAGGTGCCTTCCGACGTGCGATCGAGTGCCGGGGTTCTCGTTACGCGAACCGGTCGGTGGTGTGGGCGCGCAGCACCCGCTCGACGACGGGGAGGGTCGTGTCGATCGAAGGCTGCTGCTGCGTGATGCAATGGATGCCGCCGCCCCGCGCCAGGATCGGACGCGCATCGATCGTCACCACCTCGCGGTCGTAGGCATCGGCGAGGATGCCGGCGGCCCGCCCGTCGGCATCGGGCTCGCCGTACCCGCAGGCGATCACGCCGCCGTTCACGACGAGGTGGTTGGCGTAGTTCCAGTCGACGTATCCCTCGTCGTCCTGGAGGGTGGTCGGCGCCGGAAGGTCGATGAACTCGAAGGGGCGGCCCGCGGCATCCGTCGCCTGTTCGAGCACCGCCCGGATCTGTCGCACTACCGCATAGTCGGGGTGCGACGCGTCGTCCTGCCAGTGCTGCAGGATGACGCCCGGGCGCGCGAACGACGCCACCATGTCGACGTGACCCCGCGTGCCCGCCGACTCGTAGTCGCGGGTGAGTCCGCGCGGCAGCCAGATCACGTTCGTCGCGTGGAGGGTGCGCTTCAGCTCCCACTCGACACGCTCCTTCGTGGCATAGGGGTTGCGCCGCGGGTCGAGCTGGACGGTCTCGGTGACCAGCACCGTGCCCTCGCCGTCGACGTGGATCGCACCGCCCTCGTTGACGAGCGTGGACGGCAGATGAACGGCACTCGCCGACTCTGCGACGAAGCCGGCGATGCGGTCGTCGCGCTCCCACGTCGCCCAGGCGTTCGCGCCCCAGCCGTTGAAGGTCCAGTCGATCGCGCCCAGCGCGCCGTCGTCGCCGATCACGAAGGTCGGCCCGATGTCGCGCATCCAGTAATCGTCGAGCGGCGCCTCGAGCAGTTCGATCTCGCCCGACAGGCGTCGGCGGGCTTCGGCGAGCGCCGACGGATCGACGACCATCGTCACCGGCTCGAACCCCGCCACGGCGTTCGCGACCGCGGCCCAGGCATTGCGCGCCTCGTCGGCGGACTCGGCGTCGTCGCCGAGCGTGTTGCCCACGCGCGGGAAGGCCATCCACACACGGTCCTGCGGCGCCCACTCCGCCGGCATCGTCCAGGTCATCGTCATCTGCTCCTTCGCTGCCGGCATCCTGCGCTTCATCGAGCAGTTGGGCCTCGACACCGATCATGGCGCAGATGGCGGCCCGAGTCAGCGTCAGGCCAAGATAGACCCATGCCCCAGATCCCCACCGTGACCCTCAACGACGGAACCAGCTTTGCCGAACTCGGCCTCGGTACCTACAACCTCCGCGGCGAAGACGGCATCGCCGCCATCGTCGCAGCGATCGAGTCGGGCTATCGCCTGCTCGACACCGCGGTCAACTACGAGAACGAACGCGAGGTCGGCGAGGCGGTGCGACGCAGCGGACTCGATCGCGACGCGCTGCTCGTGACCTCGAAGATCCCCGGTCGCCATCACGGATACAACGAGGCGATCGCGAGCATCGAGGGCTCGCTGGCGACGCTCGGACTCGACCGCATCGACCTCCAGCTCATCCACTGGCCGAACCCCAGCGTGGGCAAGTACGTCGACACCTGGCGCGGAATGATCGAGGCGCGCGAGCGGGGTCTCGTACGCTCGATCGGCGTCTCGAACTTCACCGAGGCGATGCTGACCGAGCTCGCCGATGAGACGGGCGTCACCCCCGCGGTCAACCAGGTGGAGCTTCATCCGTACTTCCCGCAGGACGCACTTCGTGCCTTCCATACTGCGCACGGCATCCGCACCGAGAGCTGGAGCCCGCTGGCACGACGCAGCGAGCTGCTGACCGAGCAGATCCTGATCGAGCTCGCCGAGATCCATGCCGTCACGCCGACCCAGATCGTGCTGCGCTGGCATGTCGAGATCGGCAGCACGCCGATCCCGAAGTCCGCCGATGTCGAGCGGCAGCGTGAGAACGCCGATGTGTTCGGGTTCTCGCTCACCGACGAGCAGGTCGTCGCGATCTCGGCGCTCGAGCGCGGACGCCTGTGGGGCGGCGACCCGAACACCCACGAGGAGATGTAGGGGCCTCGGACCCCTTCACCGGTTACGGACGGGACACGCCGTACTGCGCACGCGCGAAACGGCGTGTCGCGTCCGTAACCGGTGGGGGGCGGGGAGCTCCCGCGATACGCGTCGGCCGGGCGGGCTACCGTGGAGGCCATGGCATCCACCCCGTTCGACTCTCTCGAGGACTACATCTCCCTACCGCGCATCGAGGCGCTGGCGCTCTCTCCCGACGGCGGCCGGGCCGTGCTGACCGTGGCTGTTCTGAAGAAGGACGGCACGGCGTATGGACGGTCGCTGTGGTCCGTCCCCGCAGACGGCTCCGGTGCGCCGAAGCGGCTGACCCGATCGGCCAAGGGCGAAGCGGGTGCGGCGTTCACCGCGAGCGGCGACATCCTGTTCGTGTCCGCACGACCGGATGCCGACGGTGAGGCCGACGACGAGTCCGGTCAGCTGTGGCTGCTCCCGGCAGCGGGTGGCGAAGCACGCCCGGTGACGCGACTGGCCGGTGGCGCGGGGCAGATCGCCGCGACAGCAGACGCGAGCGATCGCATCGTGATCGGCGCGGACCTCCTGCCGGGAGCCGACTCGCTCGAGGCCGACGCGAAGCTCCGCAAGCTCCGCAAGGACAAGAAGGTCTCCGCGATCCTCCACGACGCGTATCCGGTGCGGTTCTGGGATCACGACCTGGGCCCCGCCGAGTCGCACCTGCTCGCGATCGATGTCGACGCCCTCGAAGACACCATCGCCGCGGTCGTCGCAGAAGCGGATGCCGCGCGCACCGATGCCGAGTCGGCCGATGACCCCGGTCTGGCTGCCGATGCCGACGCGGCAGCGGTCGAGGATGCCGGCAAGCCCTACCCCTCGACTCTGCCGAGGCCTCGCGACCTCACCCCCACGCCCCGGCGAACCGTTGACCCCGACCAGGTCGCACTGTCGCCGGACGGCAGCACGGTGATCGCGTCCGTACGCGTCAGCGAACAGCGCGACGGGAGGTATGCGCTGGTCGCTGTCGATGTCGAGAGCGGTACGCAGACGTTCCTCCTCGACGAGGATGAGGTCGACTTCGAGGCGCCCGCGATCAGCCACGACGGGTCGCGCATCGCGTACATTCGTACCCCGCGCAGCACTCCGGAAGGCCCCGCCGACTCGGAGCTCTGGACCGCGGGGATCGATGGCGCCGGTCCGCGTCGGCTCGCCACCGGCTGGGATCGGTGGGCCACGGCGCTCACCTTCGACCATGACGACGACGCCCTCGTCGCGACAGCGGACTCGGACGGCCGCGGGCCCATCTTCCGCGTGCCGCTCGACGGCTCGGCGCCGGAGCAGCTGACCCACGATGACTTCGCGTACTCGCACGTCCGTGTCGATCGCAGCACCGGCGACCTCGTCGCGCTGCGCTCGTCATGGATCGCGCCATCCCACCCGGTGCGGGTCGCCCGCGACGGCACGGTGACACCGCTGGCGAGTCCGGCGGCCCTGCCCGCCGTGCCGGGGTCGATCACCGAGGTCGAGACCACTGCCGAGGACGGCGCCCGGGTTCGGGCGTGGCTGCTGCTCCCCGAAGGAGCATCGGATGCCGCGCCCGCCCCGTTCCTCCTCTGGATCCACGGGGGTCCACTGGCCAGCTGGAACGCATGGAGCTGGCGGTGGAACCCGCTGCTCGCGGTCGCGCGCGGCTATGCCGTGCTGCTGCCTGATCCGGCACTCTCGACGGGCTACGGCCTGGACTTCATCGCGCGCGGGTGGAACAGCTGGGGCGGAACGCCGTACACCGACCTGATGTCCATCACCGACGCTGTGGTCGCGCGGCCGGACATCGATGAAACCCGCACGGCCGCGATGGGCGGATCGTTCGGCGGGTACATGGCGAACTGGGTGGCGGGACACACCGATCGCTTCCGCGCGATCGTCACGCATGCGAGCCTGTGGGCGCTCGACCAGTTCGCCGGAACCACCGACAGTTCGGTCTACTGGCAGCGGATCTTCACGGCCGAGGCGATGGAGGAGCACTCACCACACCGGTTCGTGCGCGACATCCGCACCCCGTTGCTGGTCATCCACGGTGATCGGGACTACCGAGTGCCGATCGGCGAGAGCCTGCGGCTGTGGTCGGAGCTCGCCGAGCACCATGCCGAGGCCGATGGCTCGACGGTGCACCGGTTCCTCTACTTTCCGGACGAGAACCACTGGGTGCTGAAGCCGCAGCACGCCATCGTCTGGTACCAGACGGTCTTCGCATTCCTCGACGAGCATGTACACGGGAAGGACTGGGAGCGGCCGGAGCTTCTCGGGTAGCCGGCCGGGCTCTCAATCGCCGGTTGACTCCCGACGGATCGTTCGGGCTCGGGCATCCCGGTGAGCATCGCTGAGCAGGTCGAGCAGGGTGCCGTTCGCCTTCTCGCCCGGGCTGACGACGGCGATCCACCCGAGCGAGCCGTAGACCGGATGCGGCATGAACGTGTCCGGCGTCGCGAAGTCGGTCCACTCGAAGGTGCGCGGGTCCTGACCGGTCAGTTCGTGGAAAACCCTCCGTCCGACATGGACGTTGACCCTCCAGCGGTCATCGCCGTCGAGTTGCGACTGCGTGTCGTCGGGATAGTCCTTCGTCACGATCGTCGCGAACGGCTGCACGTTCTGTGGCACCTCGCCATCGGGCGCATAGTAGAAGAAGTAGTCGCCCCACGCGATCTCGGGAAAGCCGCTGCTCTCGTCTGGCGCCAGCACCAGCGTCCCCTCGAACGACCGGATGGTGTCGACGATCTGCTCGATGCTCATGAATCCAGTCTCGGTCCGCTAGCGGGCCTCATGCCAGAGGTCAGCGGTCGGGGAGGGCGTCCAGCCACTCCGCGAAGGTCTGCGTGCCGAGTGTCGCGCCGGGTGCCGGCAACAGCGCCCCGTTGCGCTGCGCGCGGCCGAGCGCACCCGGCAGCGAGACCTCCGGCATCCAGCCCCGGTGGCCGATCGCGCGGGCGTAGGCGCGCACCATGGCGGCGAGGCTCTCTTCGCGCGGCCCGGCGAGTTCGGAGACTCGGCCACCCGGTCCGGACTCTGCGAGCGTCACCAGATGCTCGGCGACTTCGCGGACCGCGATCGGCTGGATGCGGGCGCGCGGCGCGGCGTGCAGCGGTCCCGCCCTCGCGATCTCGTACATGAGTGCGGCGAACTCGTGGAACTGGGTAGACCGCAGGATCGTCCAGGGCACCGCGCTCGCTTCGATCGCCCGCTCCTGCGAGAGCTTTCCGGCGTAATAGCCCTCGGAGACGGCATCGGCCCCCACGATCGTGAGGGCGATGTGATGCGTGACGCCCGCGCGCTGTCCGGAAGAGAGCATGTTCCGGGTCGCGCCCGCGAAGAACGAGACAGAGACATCCGTCTTCATGCTGTTGACGTTCGACACGTCGATGATCGTGTCGGCGCCCACGAGCGCCTGCGGCAGGCCGGCACCGCTCACGAGGTCTACGCCGCCATGGCGGGACAGGGGGATCGCCTCGTGTCCGCGACGACGCGCGATCTCGACGACGTGTGTGCCGGTGAGTCCCGTGCCCCCCGCTACTGCGATCCTCACGCGTTCTCCCCGGTCGTCTTGTGCACTTCCATCATGCGCGGTTCCCGCGCTCGTGGTCGCGGGGGACCGTGATCTGTCCGGTCGCGAGCTCGGCCGGCTCGGGCAGGGCTGATCCGGGTGGACTGGGCTCCACATCCGGTGCCGCGAGCGTGGCGATGACCACGCCCGTCAGTGCGATCGCACCGCCGATGGCTTTGACCGGGTCGAAGGCCTCGCCCAGGAGCAGGGCGAAACCGTACCCGAGCGCCGGGATCGCGGCTGTCGCGACGCCGGAGACCGCGGCGGGCAGCCGCTCGGCGCCGTAGTTGAACAGCACGAGCGTCGGCGCCGTCACCACGAGCGCGAGCACCAGAATGCTGACGAGCCCGCGAGCGTCGCCAGGAGCCTCGATGGCGCCGGTGAGCGCCTCCCATGCGAGCCACGGCAGCATGATCAGCGTGCCCCACACGCCGGTCGCCGTGGCGAGCACGAGGGCATCGGGGGAGCCGGTGCGGCCGGCATCCTTCCGCAGCAGCACGGTGTAGAGCGCGTATGAGGCGAGTGCCACGATGTTCAGGAGCACGCCGACATCCACCCGGAATCCGGATGCCGCCACCAGCGCCACGCCCAACGTCGCGAGCGACAGCCCGACCCACGTGCGGCCCGTCAGCCGCTCGTGGATCAGGGCAACTGCGGCGCCTGCGGTCAGTACGGGAAGGAACGCGGCGGTGAGCGCGGCCGTGCCCGGCGTGGTGAACAGCAGGCCGATGTTCGCGAACGAGTAGTAGAGCGTGACGCCGGTGAGCCCGAGAAGAATCGTGCGCGGCTCACGGAGGGTGCGAACGAATCGCGGTCGGCGTATCGCGAGCGGGATGAGGACGATCAGCGCGATCGCGAAGCGGCTGATCGAAACCACCGCGGGCGATGCCGTCTCGAGTGCCCACCCGGAGAGCACGTACGCCGCCGACCACAGCACGACCGAGATCCCGATCGCGGAAAGCGGAAGCCAGCGGTGGGACACGGGGAGCCAGTCTAGGGGACCCCTGGTCGGGCGCGCACAGGTCGCCCCCGCCCGCCGTCAGGCGGCGTGATGGATTTGGCAATCGCTGCCCGGAGACAGGATCTCCTGGTGTCCGTCGTCGTATCGGACGACAAGCAGTGCCTCATCGCCGTCACCCCGGACCTCGATGACCTCGCCGGAGTGGTCCGGCATTCCCACCGATCGCCCGTGGATGGTGACGCGGTCGCCTACGCTCGCTCGCATCTCGATCACCTCCTGGCGCTCACGATACGACTCGATCAGGCTCGCCGCCAGATCGTGCGGTGCTACAGCTGGGCTCCATCGTCGTCGCGGTTCTCGAGACCGACGTTGCGGCCGCGCCACGACTCGTAGGCGAGCAGCCAGCCCATCGAGACGGCGGCGGCCAACACGATCCCGAGCCATACATTGCCCCAGATCAATCCGAAGATGATGCCGGCGGCGAACATGAGTACGGTTCCGGCAGCCCAGCCCGAGTGCCCGCGGGTCCAGCGCTTGCGCGACGAGGTCATGACCCGAGCCTACGGCGTGACGATTCGCTGAGCGCCCCCATCCGTCGTCCTGCGGTGCGCGACGAGAGCCGGGCGCACCTGTGAAGCATCGGCGCCGCAGACCGCGCGCCGGGCGAGGCGGCGTCAGCCCTGTTGCGCGTTGACCGCGAGCATCCAATCGATGCCGAAGCGGTCGGTCAGCATGCCGAACTTGCCGCCCCAAGGCGGGGTGTCGAAGGGCATCGTGACGGTACCGCCTTCCCCGAGCTTGTCCCAGTAGCCCTGCAACGACGCCTCATCGTCACCGCTGACCGATACGGAAATGCCTGCGGGAGCCACATACTCCATGTGATTCGGTGTGTCGGCGCCCATGAGCACGAAGCCGTCGGGCGTCTCGAGCTGTGCGTGCATCACCAGGTTCTGCTCTGCCGCATCCTGGACCATGCCCGGATACTCGCCGAACGTGCTGATCACCAGCTCGCCGCCGAACACGCCCCGGTAGAACTCCATGGCGTCCCGGGCATCGCTTTTGAAAGAGAGATAGGGGTTGAGGCTGGGCATATCGCGCTCCTGCAATCGGATTCGAAGGTAGGATGCCGCGTCCGGCCGCGTGGCGCGTCCAGTGTCGCGCGGGCCCCCGACATCCGCAAGATCTGTCCGTGATGAGCGTCGAACGCTCGTACCGCGTCAGCGCTCTCGATGATCCTCGGGGTGCAGACGGGGCCCGCGCCTAGGTTCGCGAGGGGCGTTGCTGAGTCCGATGAGCCGTATGACCCGCTGCCGCTGACCCGCCCACGGGGCGAGCAGTCGCAGCATCCCGTCATCGTCGGTGCGCCGGCCGGTGAGGGCGTAGCCGACCTCATGGGCGAGGTGGTAGTCGCCCACGCTCACCGCATCGGCGTCGCCGAGTGCGCGGATGCGGGTCTCGGCGGCCGTCCAGACGCCCACCCCGTGCAGACTCGTGAGGATCCGGTCGCGCCCCGGTCCGTCCGCCGCAGCGGCGACGGCATGCGCGATCGCTGCGCCGCGTCGCGCGGATTCAACGACAGTGCGCGCCTGCGGCGGTTCGAGGCCCGCGCGGTGCCACGCCCACGACGGAACGTGCCGCCAGCCTTCGATCGATGGCGGAGCGAACATCGGCCGGGGCGTCGGTCCTGGCGCGCGCTCGCCGAACCAGGTGACGATGCGCCGCCATGCGCCGAATGCCTGCATGCCGGTGACCTTCTGCTCGAAGATCGAGCTCGCGAGGGCGTCGAACACGAGGTCCGTGCGACTGAGCCGCAGACCGGGATTGCGGCGGTGCGCTTCGGCGATGATCGGATGCGGCGAACCGTCGAATTCCGCGACCGTGTCATCGAGCGCTCCGCACAGGGCCGGCAGCTGTTCGAGCGCCCACTCCGCACCAGGGCCCCAGGCCGCACCGCGGATGACTCCGGGCGTCTCGCGCACCGCGAGGGTTGCGATGCCATCGGGCGTGCGGCTGGCGCGCCAGATCACGGTGCCCGACGTGGTCATGGTGGGGTCGCCTGCGCCGCGGCGCTGGTAGAGCAGCGTACGGCCGAGGTCGAGCGGGTGCCGCGGCCGGTACTCGGTCTCGATCGGCCGACCATGGTCGGGTCGCGGGTCGCGGACGCCCGATGCCACCTCTGCCTCGGCGGTCGGCATCCGCCGGATGCGCGAGAGCGAGGTCGTCATGCGCTCACCCTACGCGCCTGGTTCCGACATCCGCCTCGTGCGGCTCGCCCGTCACACTCGTGGGTCGCGCCCGGGGCTGTGACGGGCGAGCCGCAGGACGCCGAGCGGTGGGTGGTGGGCGGTGGGCCGTCCCGGAGGGCCGAACGATCAGAAGCGGTCGGGCGAAGGGGTCCCGTGGCCGTAGCGGATGACGACGTCGGCGTGCCGGTCGAACCGGTAACCGACTCCGCGAACGGTCCGCACGATGTCTTCGTAACGGCCGAGCTTCGCGCGAAGGCGACGAACGTGCACGTCGATGGTGCGCTCGCCCGGGGACTCCTCTTCGGTGGCGCCGTGCCACAGGGAGTTGACGAGCTCGGTGCGCTCGATCGTGCGGCCCTCGCGGAGGACGAGGTACTGCAGCAGTTCGAACTCCTTGAACGTGAAGGCGGCCGAGTCGCCGTCGATGAGCACGCGCTTGCGCGAGATGTCGACCACGACGCCGCCGGCGGCACGGTCTTCGTCTTCGGGCTCGTCCTGCTTGGTGCGGGCGATGGCCGACGGCTCGTGGAGCGCCAGGCGCACGACGTCGACGTCGCGGCCGCCTGATCCGACCGGCGCGAGGGCGACCGTCGCGTAGGTCTCGGCGTCAGGAG
The DNA here is from genome assembly GCF_039530225.1 of Microbacterium pumilum. Classification (NCBI taxonomy): domain Bacteria; kingdom Bacillati; phylum Actinomycetota; class Actinomycetes; order Micrococcales; family Microbacteriaceae; genus Microbacterium; species Microbacterium pumilum. Next base: position 4,305,258 of record NZ_BAAAOH010000001.1, on the reverse strand, counting down.
CGAGCTCGGCGAGCGTGCGGCGGAGTGCGTCGACGAGGACGCCGAGATTGACTCCGGATGCCGCGGCCTTCGCCTCGTCGATTCCGACGTAGAGGGCGAAGCCGCGGGGTGCGGTGCCGGCCGGCAGGTGGCGCTCTGCCGGGGGCGCGTCCTGCGTGGCCGCCGGCTGAGGGGCGTCCGGAGCGTCGATCGTGCCGACGGGTTCGGTCACGGCGCGGAGGTGGCGAACCGGACTGGTGGAGGAGGGGCGGTCGAGGATGGCGGTGTTCGACATGATGATGATCCTTGAAGGAATGAACCCCGGCCTGTGAACGGCCCGGAAAGGGTTCGGGTGTGCTGCTGTCTTGCCCGGGAAGGGCGGGGTGCGAGGCATCCGGATGTGCGTGATCGACGCACGGACCGGTGCTTCGGGGGACTCGATGCGAACCGCGTTCAGAAGCGGCGCACGAGTCCGGCGGGGGTCACCGTGCTAGTGGCACATTCGACAACATTGAGCAACACGGCCGGCCATCATCATGCCGGCAGTCCCGTTCGCCTCCCAGGCGGACAGAGAGCGCGCGTTGTCATTCATGAGGCCGATTATGACGGACAGCGTCGCGATGAGTCAAATCGCACGGCCGCGGCCCATCCGGCGTGGCGAAACATGACACATTGCTCAACCGCGCCCCGACCCGCCCGCCACCCCCTTCACGTTTACGGACGCGACACGCCGTGCGAGCGTCGAGCGCGGCGGCGTGTCGCGTCCGTAAACGGTGAAGGGCAGGCGTCAGAGGCGGTCGCTCAGCCACTCGACCTGGCGGTGCCAGTGGCGGAATGCACCGCCCTCGTGACCGTTGAAGGCGTAGACCTCGATCGCCTTGTCGGCCGCGGGCACCGCGTTGTAGGCCGCGAAAACAGTAGACGGCAGCACGATCTCGTCCATCAGCGCGACCGAGAAAAACGCCGGCGCCTCGATGCGTCGCGCCAGGATGGCTGCGTCGAAGTACGAGAGCGTGTGCAGCACGTCCGCTGCCTTGTCGCGGTGCACCGAGAGGTAGCGGGTGATCTCGGTGAACGGCGGCTCGGGCGTCTTGGTGATCGATCGAGGGAAATCGCACAGGAACGGCACGTCGGGCATCACCGCTCGCACCCCGTCGGCGAGCGCCGCGGCGGCCAGGGCGATCCCGCCACCCTGGCTGCCTCCGGTGACGACGATGCGTGAGGCATCGACGAAGGGGAAGGATGCCGCGACGTCGACGAGCAGCGCGGCATCCGTGAACACCCGGCGGTAGTAGTAGGTCTCGGGATCGCTGATGCCCCGCGTCATGAATCCCGCGGTCGACGGCCCCGACCCGTGCGGATCGGGGGTGTCGCCGCCGTTGCCCCAGCCGCTGCCCTGCCCCCGGGTGTCCATGAGGATGTGCACGAACCCGGCTGCCGCCCATGCGAGCTTCTCGCCGGGCAGTCCGCGGCCGCCGTTGTAGCCGACGTACTCGATGACCGTGGGATGCGGCGCATCATCGTTCGGACGGGTCACCCATGCCCGGATGGGATCACCGGCGAACCCCGTGAAGGTGAGGTCTTCGATGCGCACCGCGACGAACGGGCCGTCGATGGGCGTGAGCGTCGGCGCGGCGGCCGCCGATCTCGCCTGCTGGAGCGTCGCCGACCAGAAGTCGTCGAGGTCCGCCGGGGCCGCGAGGTCGGGGTTGTAGCGACGCAGATCGTCGAGTGCAAGGTCGGTGTGAGAGAGAGCCATTTTCCGCAACCTCATTGAATGATCGGATGTTTACGAGCTTAGGGCTTGACTTTTTGTTTCGGTGAGGCACAAAATACAGGAGAGCCGAGATCTTCACCGTACGTCCTCGTCATTCTCGGCCGAATCCCGCCGCCGAACCGTCGGCCTGGGGGAATCGACAAAGCCGTCTGTGAAAGGACACCCCTGATGACCGCAAAGAAGCTCATCCGCACACCGGTGATGCGCGCAGCCGCCGCCGCCCTCGTCGGCATTGTCGCGATGGGAGCGCTCGCAGCCTGCTCCAACTCGGGCGAGTCGGGCGACTCCACCGGCTCTGAGCCCACCGAGGTGGAGTTCTGGGGCTGGGTTCCGGGCCTTGAAGACCTGGTCGACCAATGGAATGACGAGAATCCCGACACGCAGGTCTCCTTTCATCGGATGACTGGGGATGACGGCCAGAAGGTCGAAGCGGCCGTCGATGCCGGCGCCGGACCCGACCTGGTACAGCTCAGCACCCACGCGCTTCCCGACTATGTGATCGCCGAGCGGGTCGTCGACATCACCGAGTACGTGTCGGACGACGAGTCGAACTACACGCCCGCATCATGGGCATCGGTGTCGTTCGACGGCCACGTGTTCGGGGTCCCGCAGGGCATCGGCCCGGCAGGGATGATGTACCGCACGGATCTGTTCGAGCAGTACGGCATCGAGGTTCCCAAGACATGGGATGAATATCTCGACGCTGCTCGTGCGCTGAAGGCTGCCAACCCCGATGCCTACATCGCGAACCTCTCGCCCAGCGAGATCGGCCAGTGGGCGCAGGAGATCCAGCAGGCCGAAAGCAGCTGGTACGGCATCAAGGACGACGCATGGACCCTCGGCGTCAACGACGCCGGCAGCCAGCTGGTCGCCGAGCGGTGGCAGACGCTGCTGGATGAGGGGCTTGTGACCACCGAGCAGATGTGGACGCCCGAGTACTGGGCGCTCGTCAACAACGGCAGCATCGCGACGATCTCGTACGCGGCCTGGTTCCCGTCGATCCTCGCCGAGAACGCCGCCGACCTGTCGGGCAAGTGGGCGGTCGCGCCGCTCCCCACGAACGAGGGCTCCGACAACTCGGGCGACTCGGGTGGAGCCGCGGTCGTCGTGCTCAAGAACTCGAAGGCGCCTGAGGCGGCCGCGGAGTTCGCGAGCTGGCTGAACGGCTCGGACGACACGCAGGAGGCGCTCATCACGGTCGGTGGTCTGTTCCCCTCGACAACGAACGGACTGGCGTCCCCCGCCCTCGTCGAAGACCAGGAGTTCTACGGCGGCCAGCCGATCAACGAGGTCTTCATCGACGCCGCCGAGCACACCCCGGCCACGTGGGTCGAAGGCCCGAACTACAGCGCGATCCAGAGCGCGCTGCTCGACGAATTCGCCAAGGTGATCAACGGCGACCAGACGTTCCTCGGGGCGCTGGATGTCGCACAGGCGGCGGGGATCGCCGACCTCGAGGCGCGCGGTCTCACCGTCTCGGAGTGACGATGACCGCCGCAGCCACCACTCGGGTATCCCGGCGCCGGTTCACCGGCGCCGGGGCACCCTGGGTGCCCTACGCGTTCGTCGCGCCGTTCGCCATCCTGTTCCTGGTATTCCTGGTCGCCCCCATCGTGGTGGCGATCGTGAACAGCCTGTACTCGCGTCAGTCCAGCGGGCTCGGGTTCGGGGGGTCGTCGCTCGAGTTCGTCGGCTTCGACAACTTCGTGCGGGCGCTGACCGACGTCGACTTCCTCATCGGATTCCCGCGCGTCGTCATCTACGGTCTCATCCAGGTGCCGCTGATGATGGTGATCTCGGCCGGACTCGCGCTGCTGTTCGACACGGCGCTCGTCAAGGCGCCCCGGTTCTTCCAGTTCGCGATCTTCCTGCCGTATGCGGTGCCCGGCGTCATCGCCGCACTGCTGTGGGGATTCCTCTACCAGCCCTCGGTCAGCCCGATCCTGCAGTTCTTCAGCGGACTGGGGATCGACCTCGACCTCCTCGCCCCGGGGACCGTGCTCGGCGCGATCGCGAACATCAACCTCTGGTCGCTGATCGGAATCAACATGATCATCCTGTTCGCCGCCCTGCAGGGCGTGCCCCGCGAGATGTACGAGGCGGCGCGGATCGACGGCGCCGGCGAACTGCGGACCGCGCTCCAGATCAAGCTGCCGATGATCGGACCAGCCATCCTGCTGACCACGCTCTCGTCGGTCATCGGAACCCTGCAGCTGTTCAATGAGCCGCAGGTGCTGCAGAGCATCACCTCCAACATCTCCAGCGACTTCACGCCGAACATGGCGATCTACGCGACATCGACCCTCGGCAAGGATCCGAACCTCGCGTCCGCGATGGCCGTGATCCTGGGCGTCGCGACACTCGTCGTGTCGCTAGGGCTGCTGGCAGCGAACAAGCGCACCACGAAGCGAGCATCTGATGGCATCTGACACGATCCTCCTCGATGTCGAGGCATCCGTTGCGACGGTGCCGCCCAGGGCGCGCAAGCGCACGTCCTTCGTCAACGGCGACCGGGTGAGCCGGGGCTGGATGGTCGTGGTCACGATCGTCATGGTCATCGCGGCGGCGTACTTCCTCATCCCCGTGCTGTGGCTCGTCGTCGCGTCGACGAAGTCGACCGGAGACCTGTTCTCGACCCCGGGGTTCGCCTTCGCGGACCCTCACTTCATCGAGAACCTGGTGGCGCTCAGCACCTATGACGACGGCATCTTCTGGCGCTGGGGCCTGAACTCGATCATCTACTCGGTGATCGGCTCGGCCTTCACGACGCTCGTCTGTGCGCTGACGGGGTACGCGCTGGCGATCTACCGCTTCCGCGGCCGGAACGCGCTCATCGCGGTCATCCTCGCGAGCCTCCTGGTGCCGGGCACGGTCATCGCCCAGCCGACCTACGTGCTGCTGGTGGGTCTCGGTCTCAACAACACGTACGCGGGACTGCTGCTGCCGGCCCTGGTCTACCCGTTCGGCGTGCTGCTCAGCTTCATCTACGCACAGTCCGCTGTGCCGCTCGAACTGGTCGAGGCTGCGCGGCTGGACGGCGCTGGAGAGCTGCGGATCTTCGGATCGATCGGTCTGCGACTCATGGGCACGGGCCTTGTGACCGTGCTGCTGTTCGCATTCCTCGGCAGCTGGAACAGCTACATCCTGCCTCTGCTCGTGCTGAACGACCAGGAGCTCATGCCGCTCACCGTCGGCCTCACCGGCTGGAGCCAGGCATCCATCACGATCCCCGGTCTTCAGATCCTCACCGTCGTCGGCTCGCTGGTGTCGATCATTCCCGTCGCGATCGTGTTCGTGTCGCTGCAGCGCTTCTGGCGCTCAGGGCTCACCGCGGGAAGCGTCCGAGGCTGAGTCACGTCATGACATCCCAGATCGCCTTCCGCGCGCCCGCGCGATCGTGGCTCGACTGCCTGCCGCTCGGCAACGGCTCGCTCGGAGCGATGCTCGACGGTGATCCGTCGGTCACCCTCATGCGTCTCAACGACGACACGGCGTGGTCGGGCTCGCCCCGCAGTGAGCTCGGCGGCGGTGCGATCGGCGCTGCGGACGCCGCTCACCAGCTCGCCCTCGCGCGCGCCGCGATCGACGCGGACGATCCCGTCGCGGCCGAGGCGGCGCTGCGTCCGCTGCAAGTGCCCTGGTCGCAGGCGTACCTTCCGTTCGCGACCGTGGCGCTGGGCCGCGCGGCCGAAACGGACGGCGACTACCGCAGGATGCTCGACCTCGGCACCGGGATCCACGAACTGGTGGCCGGCACATTGCGTGAGGAGTCGTTCACGTCGGCCGTGCACGGCGTCTTCGCTCATCGCATTCAGGGGGCCGGCGACATCCGCGTCGAACTGAGCTCGCCGCACCACGTGCTCCGATCGTGGAACGGACCGGATGAGGCGGGCGTGCTCATCCGTCTGCCCTCCGACGTCGCGCCCGGGCACGAACCCGAGAGCCCCGCGGCGGTGTGGTCGGATGACGCGGGCAGCTCGATCGAGGGAGCCCTGGTCGTCGGCATCGCGCGCGAGGGCGACGCCACGCTGGTCGTCGTGGCGACCGAGACGACCTTCGCCGGACTCGGCCGCCCTCTCGAAGGGACCGCGGAGACTGCCGCCGGGCGCGCTCGCGCTCGTGTCGACCGTGCGCTGCAGGACGGGTGGACCGTTGTCCGTGCCGCACATGTCGCCGACCACACCGGCCTGCTCGGCGGTGTGGAGCTCGACCTCGGGAAAGCGCCGATCGCCGACGACGGTGGTGAGCTCTCGCTCGACGAGCGCCTCGCCCGCGCCGAGACGCATTCCGGCGGTGCCGTGGCTGCGGACCCTGCGCTGGTGGCGCTGCTGTTCGATTACGGTCGCTACCTGCTCGCGGCATCCTCCCGCCCCGGCTCGCTGCCCGCCACGCTGCAGGGCATCTGGAACGACGAGATGCGCCCGCCGTGGAGCTCGAACTACACCATCAACATCAACACGCAGATGAACTACTGGTCGGCCTACTCGACGGGCCTGCCCGAGTGCGGCGAGCCGCTGCTGGACTTCGTGAGCGCGCTCGCCGTCGCCGGAACGCCGACCGCGCGCCGTCTCTACGACGCCCCCGGCTGGGCCGCGCACCACAACTCGGATGCGTGGCTGCTGACCAATCCGGTCGGCGCGGGGCACGGCGATGCGCGATGGACGGCATGGCCCCTTGCTTCGCTGTGGCTCGTGACGCACATCTCCGACGCCGTGGCGTACGGCGCGATCTCGGCCGAGCGGCTGGCGGAGCTCTGGCCCGCGGTGCGCGGTGCGGCGGAGTTCGCGCTGGCCTGGACCCGCGAGGACCCGGACGGCCGCTGGGTCACGTCGCCCGCGACATCCCCCGAGAATGCGTATCGAACGGATGCCGGCATCGCTGCGGTCGACTCCACCACCGCGATGGACCTGACCCTGGTGCGCGCGGCGTGCGCGGCCGCGGTCGTCGTCGGCGCGCGTCTCGGCGTCACGTCGGACGAGGTGGTCGACGCAGCCCGCTCACTCGTCGAACGGCTGCCCGCAGAGCCGGCGATAGCGGCAGACGGGTCGATCCGCGAATGGTCCCGGGACCGCGTGGGCGAGGATCCGCACCACCGCCACGTGAGCCACCTCGTCGGGCTCTACCCGGGGACGACGGTGTGGTCGCCCGCTGCACGCGATGCCGCCGGGGTGACCCTCACGCGCCGCGGCGACGAGTCGTCGGGCTGGTCGGTCGTGTGGAAGGCGATCCTGTGGGCCCGTCTCGGGCGCGGGGATCGAGCCGCGGACGTGATGAATCTGCTCTTCCGCCGCGCGGATCGGCTCGAGGGCCCGTTCGCGGGCGGGCTGTACGCGAATCTCTTTGCCGCGCACCCGCCGTTCCAGATCGACGCGAACCTCGGGTTCCCCGCGCTCATCGCCGAGATGCTGGTGCAGAGCCACGACGGCATCGAGCTGCTGCCGGCGCTCCCGCCTGCGCTGGCCGACGGCCGGGTGCGCGGTCTGGTGGCGCGGCCGGGCGTCGAAGTCGACCTCAGCTGGGGCGACGGCTCGCTCGTCGAGGTGCGACTTCGCGCCCTCGCCGGCGGTGAAGGAGACTCGCTGCGGGTGCGCTACGCGGGTGTCGAGCTGGTGCGGGAGCTTCCGGCCGACGGCGAACTCGTGCTGCGGAGCGTGGACTTCCGTCAGTCGGCCGAGGTGGTGAGCTAGTGGCGATCTCGATCCCGTTCGCCGTGGATACGGGAATCCAGGGTCTTCCCGACACCGAGCGCCGGGTGCTGCTCGAGCTCATCCTGCACGGCGGCCAGTCGCGGGTGCGGATCGCCGAGAGGCTCGGCCTGTCACGCACCAGCCTCACGCGGGTCACCCGCCAGCTCCTGGATGCCGGGTTCGTGATCGAAGGAGAGATGCAGCTGAGCGGCACGCGCGGGCGCCCCGCAGAGGCGCTGTATCTGAGGCAGGATGCCGCTCGCTTCGCGGGCGTCAAGCTCACCGCCGACCAGCTCTACCTGGTGGTCACCGACCTCTCCGCGACGATCGTGGCTGAAACGGCGGTCGCCCTCCCCAGCAGGAAGGTCGAAGACGTCGTCGCCCTGATCGCCCACGAGATCGCGCGACTCGAGGATCAGCTCGGCGCGCTGACCGGTGTCGGCATCGCGGCGGCCGGAGACGTCCGCTCCGCCGATCGGGGGCCCATCCTGCAGCACTCCAACTTCCTCGGCTGGGATGAGGTGCCGCTCGCCCGGCTCGTCGCGGACGCATCGGGCATCCCGGCGACCCTCGTCAACGACGTCCATGCCCTGACCGGAGCTCAGCACTGGTTCGGGGGAGAAGAGCGGCACCGCTCGCTCGTCGTCTACGGCGTCGGTGCGGGCATCGGATGCGGTGTGGTCATCGCCGAGGAGCTGCACCTCGGAGCTCACGGCCGCGCCGGCCGTATCGGGCACTCACGCATCGGGGGCCGAGGCCGCCGCTGCGAGAACGGCCACCGCGACTGCATCCACAGCTTCGTCACGATGCCGGCGATCGAGCAGGGCGCCGGCGTCGAGGCAGGGGAGTACGCGCTCGCACTCGATCGGGCACGAGGCGGCGAGGCCGTCGCGCTCGGTGCGTTCGAGTCGGCCGCACGGGCGCTGGGTGCCGCCGTGGCAGACGCCGTCAACGCGTACGACCCCGACATGGTCGCGATCATGGGCGAGGGCGTCGACATGCTGGATCTGGCGCCCGAGCAGTTCCGCACCGGATTGGCCGAGTTCCTCGAGCAGGGCGACGCCGGGAGCATCCTGATCGATCGGCCCCCCTTCCACTTCGACCTCTACGCTCGGGGTGCCGCCGTCGCGGTGATGCGCGAACTGCTCGCATGACACTCGCGTCACCGACTCCTTCCGCCCCCGGCGCATCGAGCATCTCGAGCCCATCGGGACCACCATCCGGACAGAAAGCGGTGACCAGTGACGGACCATGACGGCATGGATGCCGTATTCCTCTCGCATGCGTCCGACCACCCGCAGCCGACCGAGTATCCGTGGCTCGCCGACGGACTGGTCTTCGGGGGTGATTACAACCCCGAGCAGTGGCCCGAAGAGGTGTGGCGCGAGGATGTCGAGCTCATGCGCCGCGCGGGCGTCAACACGGTGAGCCTCGGCATCTTCTCGTGGGGGCTGCTCGAAGTCGCCGACGGCGTCTTCGAGTGGGGCTGGCTCGATCGGGTGCTCGACCTCCTGCATGAGGGCGGGATCGGGGTCAACCTCGCGACGCCCACCGCGGCGCCGCCGATGTGGCTGCTCGACGCCCACCCTGAGATCGCGACGGTCGGAGCCGACGGCGTCCGCACGGCACGCGGTGGACGACTCGCCTGGTCGCCCAGCTCCGCGACTTTCCGCCGGTATGCGCTGCGAATGGTCCGGGCGATCGCGGAGCGGTACGGCCGTCATCCCGCGCTCCGCCTCTGGCACGTCAGCAACGAGATCGGCAATGAGAACGCGTCGTGCTTCAGCGACGAGACCGCGGGGGCGTGGCAGGAGTGGCTGCGGCAGCGGTACGGCACGCTGGAGGCGCTGAACTCCGCATGGGTCACCGCCGTGTGGGGGCAGACGTACAGCGATTTCGCCCAGCTCCAGCCGCCGCGTGCGGCGCGCACCGGACACAACCCCGGGCTGCTGCTGGATTTCGCCCGCTTCACCTCCGATGCGCTGCTCGGCCACTATCTCGCCGAGCGGGAGGTGCTCCGCGAGGTGACTCCGGGCATCCCGGTCACGACGAACTTCATGGTGATGACGGATCCGGGAGCGGCGGACTACGGTGTCTGGGCCCGCGAGGTCGACATCGTGGCCAACGACCACTACACGATCGCCGCCGATCCGCGACGCCACGTGGACCTGTCCTTCAGCGCCGACCGCCTCCGAGGCATGGCAGAGGGGCGACCCTGGCTGCTGATGGAGCATTCGACCGCCGCGGTGAGCTGGCAGCGGGTCAATCGCGCCAAATCCGCCGGTGAGATGCACCGCAACACGATCGCGCACATCGCTCGCGGTGCCGACGGCGCGATGTTCTTCCAGTGGCGGCAGTCGATCGCCGGGGCCGAGCAGTTCCACTCGGCGATGGTGCCTCACGCCGGGCCCGACAGCGAGGTCTACCGCGATGTCGTGCGACTCGGCGAGATGCTCCGCGCGCTCGCCCCGGTGCGGGGGACGACGGTTGAGCGCGCGCAGATCGCGCTGCTGTTCGATCACGACTCGGCGACCGCGCTCCGCGCCGGGCGAAAACCGTCCGAACTGCTCGACGTGCTCGATCTGCCTCGTGCCGTGCATGACGCGCTCACCCGTCGGGGCATCGCCGTCGACATCCTGTCTCCTGGGCAGTCCCTCGCGGATTACCGCGCCCTGATCATCCCGACGCTGTACCTCGTCACGGACGAGACGGCTGACGCCGTCAGCGACTTCGTGGATGGTGGGGGCCAGGCGCTGGTGAGCTACTTCTCCGGCATCGCCGACGAGCACAACCGGGTGCGGCCGGGCGGCCACCCCGCCGCATTCCGCGATCTGCTGGGCGCGCGGGTGGACGAGTTCTTCCCGCTCCTCGAGGGTGAGCGGGTCGCGCTCGACAACGGCACCGCGGCGTCACTCTGGGCGGAAAGGGTCGTCGCGGGCGACAGCACGGTGGTGCGGCGCTTCGCCGACGGCGACCTCTCGGGTCTCCCGGCGGTGACGCGCCGCGCGGTCGGCGCCGGATCCGCGACCTACCTCGCGACCCGCCTCGACGATGACGCGCTCGCCGCCCTGCTCGACGAGTTCGTGCAAGACGCCGGCGTCGTCCCTGTCGCAGAGTGCGAGCCTGGGTTGGAGGTAACCCGCCGCGTCGGCGATGCCGGCTCATTCCTGTTCGCCATCAACCACGACGGCGAACCCCGGATGCTGCGCGCCCCCGGCGTCGACCTGTTGAGCGGCGAGCACTCGACCGGTGACTGGGCTGTTCCGGCCGGAGGAGTCCGGGTGGTCATGGAGGAGATGCGATGAAGTTCACCGATGGGTTCTGGCAGCTCCGACCGGGCGTCAGCGCGCTCTACGCGCACGAGGCCTATGACATCTGGCAGACGGATGCCACTCCTGACGGACCCGGACTCGTCATCACAGCGCCGACATCCGGCATCGCCAAACGCGGCGACACCCTCAACCGGCCGGTGCTCACCGTCACGCTGTCGTCGCCTCTCGAAGGCGTCGTGAGGGTGCGGGTCGCGCATCACATCGGCGGCGCCTGGCACGGCGGGTTCGCCCTCCCGGGCGTCGTCCCCGGCGGCGCGGGCACGGTCGGCGTCACCGGCGATGGTGGCACCATCACCACCGGCGGGCTCACCGCGCGGGTCACGCAGGGTGCGCCGTGGTCGCTCGCGTTCGAGCGCGACGGGCGGCTGCTGACATCGAGTGGCTCGCGGGCAGCGGGCTACGTGCGCCTCGACGACGATGCGGATGTCGACACCGGCATCGTCGACAACGCCCGGGGCGGGTCGCCGGCTCCGCGAGAGCGCGTCTTCGTCCACGAGCAGCTCGGACTGGGCGTGGGCGAGCTCGTCTACGGTCTCGGCGAGCGGTTCGGACCCGTGGTCAAGAACGGTCAGAGCGTTGAGGTGTGGAACGCCGATGGCGGCACGTCGAGCGAGCAGGCCTACAAGAGCGTGCCGTTCTACCTCACGAACCGCGGGTACGGGGTGCTCGTGAACGACCCCGGGCATGTCTCATTCGAGATCGGCTCGGAGTCCGTCGAGCGTGTGCAGTTCTCGGTGCCGGGCGAGGTGCTCGAGTACTTCGTGATCGACGGTCCGACGCCGAAAGACGTGCTCGCGCGCTACACCGCGCTCACCGGCCGGCCGCCGGTCGTGCCGGCGTGGTCCTACGGGCTGTGGCTGTCGACCTCGTTCACGACGGATTACGACGAGGCGACGGTGACCTCGTTCATCGACGAGATGGCTGCGCGCGACATCCCGTTGTCGGTGTTCCACTTCGACTGCTTCTGGATGCGCGAGTTCAACTGGTGCGACTTCGAATGGGATCCGCGTGTCTTCCCCGACCCGGACGCGATGCTTGCCCGCCTGCACGAGAAGGACGTTCGCGTATCGGTGTGGATCAACCCCTACATCGCACAGCGTGCGGCCCTGTTCGCCGAGGCCGCTGAGCAGGGATTCCTCGTCACCCGAGCGGACGGATCGATCTGGCAGTGGGACCTCTGGCAGGCGGGGATGGGCCTGGTCGACTTCACCGATCCCGCCGCGACCGAGTGGTACAAGTCGAAGCTGCGAGCGCTCGCGAAGCAGGGTGTCGACTGCTTCAAGACCGACTTCGGCGAGCGCATCCCGGTCGACGTGGTGTGGGCGGACGGCAGCGACCCGCAGCGCATGCACAACCTCTACACGCAGCTGTACAACGAGGCCGTGCACGCCGTGCTCGTCGAGGCGCGGGGCGAGGGCGACGCCGTGCTCTTCGCGCGATCGGCCACGACGGGCGGCCAGACGATGCCCGTCCATTGGGGCGGGGATTCGACATCGACATTCGCGTCCATGGCCGAGACGCTGCGCGGCGGGCTCTCGCTCGCCTACAGCGGCTTCGCCCACTGGAGCCACGACATCGGCGGGTTCGAGGGAACTCCGGATGCCGGAGTCTTCAAACGATGGACGGCGTTCGGTCTGCTCTCGAGCCACAGCCGCTTCCACGGCTCCAACTCGTACCGGGTGCCGTGGGCATTCGACGACGAGGCCGTGGAGGTGACCCGCCGCTTCACCCACTTGAAGATGCGTCTGATGCCCTACCTCTTCCAAGCGGGAATGGATGCGGCGGCCACCGGCGTGCCGCTGCTGCGGCCGATGCTGCTCGAGTTCGCCGACGACCCTGCTGTGCTGCACCTGGACCGCCAGTACATGCTGGGGTCGGACATCCTGGTCGCTCCGGTGCTCTCGGCGACCGGCGAAGTCGAGTTCTACCTGCCGGCCGGGGAGTGGACCAGCCTGCTGACCGGTGAGATCGTGACCGGCGGTGGCTGGCGCCGCGAGACACACGGATACGACAGCCTTCCGCTGTACGTGCGTCCAGGCGCGGTGCTTCCCTGGGGAGCGCGCACCGATCGGCCGGACTACAACTATCTCGACGGGCTGGAGATGCGGGTGTTCCCCGGCGGCCAGGGCGCACGTGAGGTTGCGGTGACGACCCCGGACGGGGTCTCGACCGTGTTCGCGGTCGATCGGAGTGCCGCGTCGGCGTCGGCGCGTTCGGACGTGGATGCAGGGTGGTCGCTGGCGTGGGGTTCGGGTGCCGCGGTCGCTGCCGCGGACGGTCGGGCGGAGGTCGGATCATGAGCGCGGCGGGAAGAGCGGACTCCCGGGATGCCGGGCGATGTGGGCCTGTGGTTCGGGGAACTCGCCGGCATGGGCGTGCTGCGCGGATGAGGAGGCTCGGCGGGGCGCCGGCGCCACCATCCCCTGGCGGGCGTACCCTGTCGGGGTGACTGAGCTTCACTTCACACATGAACCCGACGCTTCGCGCTACACGCTCCATCGCGGCGACGAACTGGTGAGCGTGCTCGACTATCGCGACGACGGTCGCACGGTCGCCATGACCCGCGCGTACACGGTGCCGCCGTTCCGCGGCAACGGCTACGCGGGTGACCTCGTCGACCGTGCCGTGGCGCAGCTCGAGCGCAGCGGCGGCCGCACGGTCGTGCCGGTGTGCTGGTACGTGGCGGACTGGTTCGCCGCGCATCCGGGTCGTCGCGGCATCCTCGAGGGCCGGCGCTCCGCCTGATGCACGCCGAGGAGATCTTCACGGCGATCGCGGTCGGCTTCGAGGCCGTCGGTGCGATCGCCATGATCGTCGGATTCCTCATCGCGCTGTGGCTCGGCCTGCGCTCCCTCCGGCGGGGCGAGGGCGGCTCCGCGGCGTTCACCGTCCTTCGCACGACTCTCGGCGCAGCGATCCTGCTCGGGCTCGAGGTGCTCGTGGCGGCCGACCTCATCCGGACCATCACTTCGAAGCCGTCACTCGAAGACGCCGCGATCCTCGGGCTGATCGTGCTGATCCGGACGATCCTGTCGATGTCGATCCAGATCGAGATCGAAGGCACGCTGCCGTGGCGGCGCGCGCTCCTGACAAGCGGCGGCCAGCTCGTGGGCGAGGCGGTCGGCAGGGATCGGGCGGCTGCCGCCGCGACGAAGCCGGGCACCTAGTCCCGGTATCCGGGTTCGTCAAGCCCTGTGCGGATCTCCTCTTCTGACAGACCCTGGAAGAAGACGGAAGGGGCCGACCATGTCGACCGAACCCAAACAGCCCGACGACATCATCGACGCGAACCTCGCAGGCGGGTGGGACGAGGTCGGCGATGAAGAGACGAGCGAGCGGAATGCGGATGCCGCCGAGCCCGCGGTCGCCTCATCCACCGACGCCCAGCAGCTGCTGACCGACGCGGCGCTGCAGCCGGATGACCCGGTATCCGGAGAGGCCGCGCGCCGCGGCGCCGATCCCGACATGATCACCGATGCCGACCGAGGCGAGGAGCCGTGATGAGCACGACAGGCAACGAGTTCGAGCAGGCGGGCGTCACCGATCCCGATCACCACGGTCAGGATGCGGGCCGTGACACGCTGTCTGCCGGCGAAGCGCAGCGCACGCCCGGCGGTCTCGGCACCGAGGATGAGCAGACCATCCCCGCCATGTCGCAGAACAACGCGTCGACGGACGACAAGGTCGACGGGATCGTCGCGCAGACGCGCGTGGATGTCGGCACCGAGTCGGTCGAGCGCATCACCGAAGTGCTTCGCCAGCGGTTGGAGCAGTCGGGCATCGACCTCACCGACGACACCGTCGATCAGCTCGCCCAGCGGGTGTCCACCGGCGAACAGGGTCCCTGAGGCCCCGCGGTCGCGCGCCCGGCCGGCGACGTCAGACGGCGATGTGCGGCGGTCAGACGCAGACCGCGGTCCCGCTGGACACGTTGAGTTTCACGCCTATCGGGCGCGGCCACGTGACCGGCTGGCGAGCGGCGGCGCGCAGGGTCATAGGTGCGGCGAGTGCCTCTTTGCGGTTCCGGATCGACTCGAGGATCGCGAACTCGCGGACGCGCTGCCTGGTCTCATGACGGAACTGCGCTTCGGCGGCGTAGACGGTAGAGAGCATGATTCCTCCGTAGGTTCCGATGGTTCGAACGTACGCAGGGGCTCCGACATTGCAGGTTCCGCCGGACATGGCAGGAATCCTCCGGCACGCGGCTGTTCTCCATCCCACGACGCGGCGTCAGGCAGCGCCAGGCTGATCGCGCAGGCCCACACGGTCCGGGATCTCGAACTGCACCTGCCGGAGCCACGCGAGATCGGGCCACGGCCGCGAGGCCGGAAGGGCTCGAAGCCGGGCGCGCAGCGCGGCGCCGGATGCCTCGACAGGCAGCACTCGGGATGGCGCGCGCTGGGCGAGCGCGCCGAGCCACCAGTGCCGCCACGTGCCCTCGATCGTCTCCGGCCCGGCGACGAGGTAATAGTCCGGCATCACCGCGGCGCCGGCCTCGAAGAGTTCGAGCAGATTCTCGACCTCGACCTCGAGAGCGCCGAGCGTGGAACGCTCCTCGAAGAGCTCCACCCAGGCCGCGGCCACGTGCTCGAGGGGATCGGCGTCGTGGATGACGTAGGGACTCGAAACCGCGGTGAGTCGCCGTGCCGCGAGGGCGGGTTCCGTCTCGCGGAGCGAGAGGGTGACGAGCGCCGGCACATCGCTCAGGCCCGAGAGCAGCGAATCGCTCTCGGCGCCCACGAGAGTCAAGACCGTCGATCGTGGTGCGGTTCCGGGTGAGGTCGCCATATTCCACGATACTTCCCGGCGTGGCGCGCCGGGGTCAGATTCGGCGGCGATGCGCCAACGCGTTGGGGCGTCTCGAGGTGACGCGTCGCGGCATCCGTCCTCACTCGCCGCGGAGGAACCGCTCGATCTCCCGAGCGGCAGGTGCGGCATCCCGGATCATGGCCTCGTGACCGTGCCCCGGGACCTCTGCGGCTCGGGCGCCGGGAATGGACGCCGTGACGAACGCGCACCAGTCGCGTGACGCGACGCGGTCGTCCTCGCCGCGCAGCACGAGAGTCGGGGCACTGACGAGCGGATAGACGTCTTCGGGTCGGTGCACGATCATCGCATGCATCTTGAGGCCGAGCCGGGGCCCGGCGCGCAGGTATTCGCGCGCGCCGCGAACGATCACCTTGGGACTCTCGATCGCCACATCCTGCAGCAGCCGCAGCAGCTGCTGCCGTCCGCTCCGCTCGCGTCGATCGACGGTCGGGCCGACCAGCACCAACGTGTCGACGAGGTGCGGATGCCGCGCAGCGACTTCCACGGCGACCTGCGTGCCCATCGAATGGCCGACGAGCACCGCGGGGCCGGTGCCGCGGTCGCGCAGGAAGGCCGCGATGAGATCGGCGGTGCGCTCCATCGTGAGGACGCGTTCGGGTTCTGGAGCGCTGCCGTAGCCCGGGAGGTCGAGGGCGATCGTCCACGCGGCCTCGCCAAGCTGCGAGATCAGGTCGGCGAAGACGCCCATCCCCATTCCGATGCCGTGGATCAGGACGATCGGTCGGTCACCTCGGCCGCGCTCTTGGGTCATCAGGGTCGCGCCGGCGTACGTGAAGGGCGCGACGGGAGACGACTCGATGGCTGACATCACTGCGACGCTACCGGCCGCGAGCCGATGGGGCGGCCCGCTGTCGATCCCGTGCCGTCTGTGGTAGTCGCACAAGCGCGTTCGTATCGCCGACGAACGGTGCTCTCGCGTGCGCACGATGACGCGCCGGGTTCCTTCCCGCGCACCCGGGCGACCCTCCGACCGCCTCGGACGCGATGTCGGCCGTCGCGCTTACCGTGTGAGCATGCGCATCCTGCACACCTCCGACTGGCACATCGGGCGGTCGTTCCACGGCCACGCCACGCTCGATGCGCTGCGCGGTGTGCTCTCGGACCTCGTCGCGCAAGTTCGCGAGCACGAGGTCGACGTCGTCATCGTCGCCGGCGACATCTTCGACTCGGCGGCGCCGGCATCCGCATGCTACACGCTGCTGACCGGGGTCTTGCGAGACCTGTCCGACGCCGGTGCGCGGGTCATCGTCACGAGCGGCAACCACGACTCGGCCGCGCGGCTCGGGTTCCAGTCCTCGCTGCTGCGCGAGGGCATCCACGTCGTGACCGACCCGCTCACTGTGGGCAGGCCGATCACGATCGCCGACGAGCACGGCCCCGTTCAGTTCTACGGGATCCCGTTCCTGGAGCCTGCGCTCGTCCGTCACCTGTGGGCGGATGCCGCGCCCCGCTCGCAGCGGCAGACCATCGACCACGCGATGGGCCTGGTCCGCGCCGACCTCACCGATCGCGGCGGCCGTTCCGTCGCCGTCGCGCACTGCTTCGCGCAAGGCGTCGATGCCACACCGGGCGTCGAGCGCGAGATCCGGCAGGGGAGCCTGGATGTCGTGCCACTGGCGTCATTCGATGGTCCCGACTACGTCGCCCTGGGCCATATCCACGGGCGTCAGACCCTGTCGGATCGCGTTCGGTACGCCGGCGCGCCGTTGCACTACAGCTTCGGAGAGGCGTCGAAGCCTCGTGGCTCGTGGCTGGTCGAGCTGGATGCCGGGGGACTCGCCTCCGTCCGCTGGCTCGACCTGCCCGTCCCGAGACGGCTCGCAACCATCCGCGGTCCGCTGGAAGAGCTGCTCATCGACCCGCAGTATGCGGATCTCGAGGTTGCCTGGGTGTGCGCGCAGTACACGGATGCCACCCCGCAGCTCGATCCGATGCGACGGGTGCAGGCACGATTCCCGTTCTGCGCCACCGTGATGCACACCCCCGAGGGAGCACGTGGCCCCGACGGCCTCACCTACGCCCGCCGGGTGGGTCAAGCCCGTTCCGATGCCGAGCTGGTCGACGCGTTCCTCTCGCATGTGCGCGACGGCGAAGGCGCGTCCGAACGCGAGGCCGCGGTCATCCACGATGTGATCGACGAGCGGTCGCTCGCAGAGGTCACGGCGTGAGGCTGCACCGACTCGAGCTGACCGGGTTCGGGCCGTTCCGCGAGCGGCAGGTCGTCGACTTCGACGCGTTCGCGGATGACGGCATCTTCCTGATCTCGGGTCGCACCGGCTCGGGCAAGTCGAGCGTGCTGGATGGCGTGTGCTTCGCGCTCTACGGCGGCGTTCCCCGCTACGACGGCGTGGAGAAGCGACTGCGAAGCGACTACTGCGCTCCGGATGAGCCTACGAGCGTGATGGTCGAGTTCACCGCCGGTGGCCGCCGGTGGCGAGTCACGCGGTCGCCCGAATACGACCGGCCCAAGCAGCGCGGCACCGGCATGACCACCGAACCGCACCGCGCCGAGCTCGACGAGCTGATCGACGGGCAGTGGATCGGGCGTGCCGCCCGGCCCGTCGACGTCGCGCGCGATCTGGACGAGATCCTGGGACTCAACCAGCAGCAGTTCCTGCAGGTCATCCTGCTGGCGCAGAACCGCTTCGCCGAGTTCCTGCACGCCAAGAACGACGAGCGACAGCGCCTGCTGCGCCGCTTGTTCGGCACCCGCACGTACGAGGACTATCAGACCGCTCTCGAACAGCGGCGGAAGGATGCCGAGCGCGACCTCGCCGTCGCCGGCGATGGAGTCGCGCTGCTCCTCGACGAGTCGGATCGCCTGATCGCGGCGCACGATCTCGCCGGTGAGGGTGCACCGCCGGCAGGATCGGAAGCCGGCCGGAATGGCGCGATGGACTTTCCGGCGCGACTCGCCGGCGCGGCGGTGGGTGTGCAACGGGCCGCGTACCGCGTCGAGACGCGCATGCGCGATCGGGATGCCGCTGACGCGGCGCATCGGGATGCCGAGGCATTCCATGCCGCTGCGCGAGCGCTGCGCGCACAGCAAGAGCTGCGCATGCGGTCGAGGGCTGCTCTCGCGGCGCTCGAGGTTCGGGCATCCCGCATCGATGCCGATCGAGCAGTGCTCGCACGAGCCGTCGCAGCCGAGGCGCTGCGGGCGCCGATCGAGGCCGCCGAGCGTGCGGCGGCCGAAGCGACCGCGGCGGATGACGCCCTCAGCCGCACTCGCCTCGCCTGGGCTGCCACCCCCGACTCCGTCGAGCTGCCGGAACCCGACGCGGCAGCGCTCGCCGACATGATCGAGCAGCTCACGGGCGATCTTGCCGTCTGGGGGGCGGCGGCCCTCCGCGAGCGGGACCTCGTACGTGCAGAGGCGGTGCTGGCCGAGGACCGCGCCCGTGTCGTCGAATGCGAGCGAGTCCTCGCCGAGCTCGACGAGCTGCGGGCGGCCTTCCCCGCTCGATTGGAAGCTCTCGATGCCGATCTCGCGGCCGCGCGCGACGCCGCCGGTGCGCGCGAGGTTGCCGGGGCCCAGCTGGCAGCGGCGGCAGGGCGGCTCACGGCGGCGCGCGAGGCATCACGGCTCGAGGGCCACGCGCGCAAAGCTGAAGCCGCGTACCTGTCGGCGAGCGGCGATCACGATCGCACCCGCGCCGCGGTCACGGCGCTGCTGCAGCGTCGTCTCGCCGGGCACGCCGGCGAACTCGCGGCAGCTCTCGTCGACGGCGAGCCCTGCGCGGTGTGCGGTGCCACCGAGCACCCGCTTCCAGCGCCCTCGACCAGCGAGCCCGTGTCGGACGGCGACATCGCCGCTGCCGAGAGCGCACGCGATGCGGCTGCCGCCGTCGAGGCGACGGCTTCCGGCGAAGCGCGCGTCGCCCGCGAGGCATACGCGGCCGCCGCTGCACGAGCCGGCGGCGAGCGAGAGGACGTGCTCGTGTTCGTGCACGCCCAGGCGGAATCCGCGTTCTCGGCTGCGATGGATGCGGAGGCGCGCCGCGACAGCCTGGCCGCCGAGCGCCAGGGACTCGTGCAGATCGAGGCAGAGGCGCTCACGGAGCGCGAGCGCCTCGTGGCGGAACTCGGCACCGTGCGCGAGCGTGTGGCGGCGGGCGCGTCGGACGTCGAATCGACCCGCCGCGCGGTCGATGAAGCTCGCGGCGGGTTCGAGTCGGTGCAGGCACGGATGATCGACGCGACAGAGCGCCGTGCGCTCGCGGTGTCGCTGGCTGACGCGTTGGCGGCGCTCGCCGGTGCGGCCGGAGCCGCCCGTCGCGCCATGACTGACCGCGATGCGCGGATCGCGGCATCCGATTTCGAGGAAGCGGCGGATGCCACCGCAGCGCTCCTCGACGCACCCGCGCGAGCCGAGCTCGACCGGCGGATCCGCGACCATGAGGGTGCCCTCCGGGCTGAGCGCGATCGCCTGCGCGATCTCGAACTCGAACTCGCCGGCGAGCCGGACGAGCTCGTCGACGTCGAGGCGGCTGCCGCACGGCATGCGGATGCGCGAGAACGGTGGAGCACCGCGGTCGATGCGGCGGCGAACGCGCGCGAGACCGCGACGCGGCTCGCTGATCTCGTCGCACGCGCCGAGCGAGCCCACTCGAGCATCGCCGGCCTCGCCGATGATCATGCGGTGGTCGCGCGGTTGGCGAACACGGTCGCCGGGCGCGCGCCGAACACTCATCGCATGACGCTCGAGTCATTCGTGCTCGCCGCCGAACTCGAAGAGATCGTCGAAGCGGCGAACCTGCGCCTCGAAGACATGTCCAGCGGCCGGTACCGGCTGCAGCACACCGACGCGCTCGCGGCTCGCGGCGCGGCCTCGGGCCTCGGCCTGCAGATCATGGACGCCCACACCGGACAGGCACGACCGGCGCAGTCGCTCTCGGGCGGCGAGACGTTCCTCGCATCGCTCTCGCTGGCGCTGGGGCTGGCCGAGGTCGTGACCGCCCGCGCCGGTGGGGTGCGGCTCGACACGCTGTTCATCGATGAGGGGTTTGGATCGCTCGACGACGACACGCTGGACCTCGCCATGCGCACGTTGGACGAGTTGCGCCAGGGTGGACGCACCGTCGGACTGATCAGCCATGTCGCGGCGATGAAAGAACAGCTGCCGGCGCAGCTGCTCGTCGAGGCGACGCCCCACGGGCCAAGTGTCATCCTGCAAGAGGCGGTGGTTCCGGCGTGACCGCCGCGAGCCGCGCGCGGACGCCGCGGATGGCGGATGCTTGGCTCCATGAATGAGTCGAATCGGACCTCCGGACCGCCGCGATGGCTTGTGCAGGGCACAGCGCCGTTCGCACGGGCGCTCTCCGGGCGACGCTGGTTTCCGCTGTGGGCGATCGTTCACCATCGAGGACGTCGGAGCGGCACACGCTACTCGACCCCGGTCGCCGTGGTTCCGACGGAGTCGCAAGAGCTGATCCTGATCGGGCTGCCCTGGGGGCGGAACACGAACTGGGCGAGGAACGTCGTGGCGGCAGGTAGCGCCACCCTGACGTGGAAGGGTCGAGAGCACCAGACCACGGCGCCGCGAGTGATCGAAGCCGCCGAGGCCGCGGCGCTTGCCAAGCCGTTCTTCCGAAACGTGATCCGCCGGTTTCCGGCCGCCATCGTGCTCCACCGCAGCTGACCCGAGGTTGATGCCATTGCCGCGCCCGATACACGGGTGTACCGTTCGCCCAAGGTCGGTTCTGGGAGCCGAATCGCCCGGAGGTCCTACATCCGGCCTCGTCCTACCGTGCGCTCCGCATCATCTCGTCAGGAGTTCTCCCATGCGAATGACCGTTCGGGTGCGCCGCATCCTCGCCTCCGTCGCCGCCGCTGTCTTCGTGATCGCCGGCGCGGCGACAGGGACTGCCGCGGCGAGTGCCGCCACCCCTGCTCTGCCCGCCGCATCCGTCGTTCGCATGGCGGCGCTCGGCGACTCCATCTCGCAGGCGCTCATGACCTGCAGCAGCCTCGTCGGCTGCCCCGTGAACAGCTGGTCGACCGGGTCGTCGACCGCCGTGAACTCGCATCTCCTGCGGCTCAGAGCTGCGGGGGCGACGTCGATCGTCGGATACAACGACGCCGTCAGCACCGCGAAGTCGGCCCTGCTGAACAGCCAGGCGCAGAAGGCGGTTTCGACTGCGCAGGCCGCGCAGTACGTGACGATCGAGATCGGCGCCAACGACGCCTGCACGAGGACGGTATCGGCGATGACGCCGACCGCGACCTTCAAGGCGAACGTCCAAGCCGCCCTCGCCACGCTCACCGCGAGCTCCAGTGCGCCGCAGATCTTCATCGCGAGCATCCCGAGCCTGCAGAGGCTGTACGAGGTCAACAAGTCGAACATCAGCGCCCGGTTGACGTGGGGTCTGCTGGGACTCTGCCAGTCGATGCTCGTCAACCCGACGAGCACGAAGGCAGCCGACGTTCAGCGCCGCGCGGCCGTGCAGACGCGCGTGAACGAGTACAACGCCGCACTCGTCCAACTGTGCGCGCCGATCGTGACCTGCCGGTACGACGGGGGAGTCGTGGCCGGCTACCAATTCGTGCGGTCCGACATCTCCACCCGCGACTACTTCCACCCCTCGATCAGCGGACAGGCGACGCTCGCAGCCAAGACCTGGCCGATGACGCAGTGGGTCGCCCAGCCGTAGCCACAGCCGTGGACCGCCCCGGCAGGGCGTGCGCTTAGGCTGGTTTCGTGAACAAGAGCACCGTCTGGACCGTCGTCGGCGTCATCGTGGCGATCGTGATCGCCTGGGTGCTCGTCAATGTGGTGTTCTCGCTGCTGTGGTTCATCGGCAAGCTCGTCGTCGTGCTGATCGTCGCGCCGATCGTGTTCGTCATCCTGCGCAGCGTGTTCGCGCGCAGCGACGATGACGCCTGACCTTCGCCTCAGACGCCGTACTCGACGCGGAATCGCTCGCGCAGCTGCGCACTGCATGCCTCGACCGTGGTACGCCAGTCGGTGAGCGCGTCGTCCTGGGCGCGGTCCGAGACGGACTTCAGCACCCGGATCGGGGTGTCGAACTGCGCCGCGACCCAGGCATACGCGTATGTCTCCATGTCGACGAGCCCGGCGCCGAGGGGGCGGATCACGGCAACGGCCTCGGCGTCGTCGACGAAATGGTCGCCAGTCGCGATCGTGACGCCGTCAATCGCGAACTCGACGCGCGGCGGCAACGACACGTGCTGGCCGACGATGCCGTCGATGTCGGTGACGTCGTGCTGGATCGCCGCGCTGACGTCGTAGACCTCCGCCTCGAGGCGAGGATCGATGGCGCCGGCGGTGCCCACCACCACGATCTCGTCGTATGCGGCGGCACCCAGAGCGCGAGTCAGGGCGTACGCGGCCTGGAGCTTGCCGGGCCCTGTCACGAGCCGGTCGAAGCCCGGAAGATCATCCGGAAAGGCGACGAGTTCGGCGTCGAGGGCCGCTACGAGAAGCTTCACCGGTCCATTGTCCCAGGGCGGATGTCTCGGGGGCTCACTCCCCGCAATCGAAGCGGCCCGAGCACTGCGCGGCGCCGGTCCCGCACCCATCGTGCGTGGCTCACGCGCAGCTGCTGGCGCGTGGTGAACCTGTAGCGGTACGAGACGGCCCGGATCCATGCGGGCCGTGCACCGTCGAACGGATCATGAGCGAGCAGCCGCAGCATCGAGGGGTCGGCTTGGAGCAGCTTCACCAGGAAGGCTGTGAACCAGTCGTCGAGTGAGCGGCCGAGCGGCAGGAACCACATGAGCCAGTCCAACCGCAGATGGTAGGGCGCGAACTGCCGCGGGATGCGGTTCAGCTCACCGGGCTTGCCCTTGAAACCGTACTCATGCCACGTGGCCGCATCCGGATTCTCATCCATGGTGGCTTCGACGACGATCTCGATCCGCTCCTTCGTGACTGTGCCGAAGGCGCCGTACGCATTCGCGAGCTGCCAGCGGTTGAAGCTCGCATTCATGAGCTGGCGGCGCGCGGCGAGATTGCGTGCCGGCCACCAGCTGAGCACAACGTAGAGGGCGCCGACCGCGCTCGTCACGATCAGCCAGGGCAGCGGGATGTCGTCGATCAGCCACGGCGGCGCTTCGACAGGCTCAGCGACCGGTCCCCGAGCCTGTGCAAGGGCGGGCAGTCCGATGGCCGACACCGCGAGCACGATCGTCGCCCAGTTCAGCCACGCGAAGTTGCCGGTGGCGACGAGCCACAGCTGGGTGGCGATGACGATGGCGGCGGCCACAGCTCCGACCATGGCCGGGACCGGCCCCGGCACCCAGAGCCCGAGAAGCGGAGCGAACAGGAACCACGGCACGACCAGCTGCGCGAAGTGGTTCCCCACCACCTCCAGCTTGTGGAACCAACGGGGAAGCAGGTGAGCCTGACGGCTGAGTGGACCGGGCATGGGCTGGGTCTCGTGGTGATAGGTGAGCGCGGTGAGATCGCGCCACTCCCGCCCGCCGCGGATCTTGATCATGCCGGCGCCGAACTCGAGCCGGAACACCAGCCACCAGAACAGCACGACGACGACGGTCGTCGGCGGCTGCGAATCGGAGCCGAGGAACGCCGCGAGGAATCCCGCCTCGAGCAGCAGCATCTCCCACCCGAACCCGTAGAAGGTCTGCCCGATGCTGACGATCGACATGTAGGCGAGCCACAGCGCGAGGAAGCACAGCATCGCGATCCACGGCGCGCCGAGCTGCGGGATGCCGAGCACGAGCGCCGCGCTGACCACGATGCCTGCCCAGCACAGCGTGACCAGGCGCCGGTCGGTGTACCGGATGTACCGGAACAGGGTGGGGCGCAGCCGCAGGCCCACTCGCTTCGTGGTCTGAGCCCAGTCCAGCAGCTCGCGAGCGGGCAGGAGTCCGTGCTCGCCGAGCAGCGGGCGGAACTGGTTGAGGGTCGAGGTGAAGGCGACGATGTAGAGCGCGGCGATGCCACGCTGCAGCACCTGTCTGGCGAACTCGAAGTCGACCGCCGCGAACCCGTCCATGTCGTGAGGCTCAGAAGAGGTCGGGAGGTTCCACGCACACGTCCGCCGTGTCGCGGAGCGCCTGTCGTGCCGCATACCAGCCGGCCATGCCGGTCACACCGGGACCAGGGGGTGTGGCCGCGGACGCGAGGTAGATGCCCCGAAGCGGGGTGCGCCACGGAGTCGGAGAGATCACCGGACGCCGGATCGCCTGCGTGAACGTGAATGCGCCGGCCAGGATGTCGCCCCCGATGTCCGAAGGATTGAACGCCTCGCGCTGCGCAGCGGTCATCGCACGCGATGCGAGGATGCGGTCGCGGAACCCTGGCGCGAACCGCTCCACCTGCCGGGTGATGTGCTCGGTCGCATCGAGCGTCGAATTCGCCGGCACGTGCATGTACGCCCACAGCACATGCCGACCCGCGGGCGCCCGCGTGGGGTCGAACACGGACGGCTGCACCGTCAGCACGTACGGATGATCGCTCACAGTCCCTCGCGCGACGGCGTTCTCGCTGGCCTCGACCTCGGCCCGCGTGCCGCCGAGGTGCACCGTGGGGGAGCGGGCGACATCCGGGTGAGCCCAGGGGATCGGTCCGTCGAGTGCGAAGTCGACCTTGGCGGCAGCGGGTCCGTATCGGTAGCGACGGACCGCCCGTGCATACGACGCCGGCAGGTCGGGGTGCGTGAGCATGAGCCGCGGCGAGGTGTCGAGCAGCAGCAGGTCGCCGGCATCCGGATCACCCCAGTCGAGGTCAGCCAGCGAGTTGACCCGATTCCCCGCCTCGGCTCCGCCGCCGTGCGAGCGGAGGTCATCGAGAAGGGCGTCCGCGATGCGCTGAGCGCCACCCCGCGGATACGCCCAGCCGTCCCCGGCGTGGGCGTGCGCGGCGAGGAACAGCCCGGAAGCCGCGCCGCCCACGGACGGCAATGGGGTGTTGGCATGAGCCAGCACACCGGTCAGCAGTGCGTCGGCCTCTTCTGTCGCGAAGGTCGACCGGCCGAGGCCTGAACCGAGCTGCAGTGCCCGCAGTCCGAACCGGAGCGTCGTGACGGGATGCCGCGGAACGCGGAGCAGCTGGGATCCGGTGAAGTCCACCAGCGATTGGAGATGGGTGCTCAGCGGACGGATGACGGCGCGCCAGGCACGGGCATCGCGGCCGAGGCCGTCGGCGGTCCGGTCGAGATCGCGCCACGCGATCGCCGCGCGTGCACCGTCCAGCGGCTGCGCGTAGGAGATCTCGGGTGAGATCCAGTCGATGCGCTCGCGGAGGCCGAAGGCGCGGAAGAAGGGCGAGCTCAGGGCTGCGGGATGAACCGCGGAGCCCACGTCGTGGAGGAAGCCCGGCAGAGTGAGCTCCGCCGACCGCACACCGCCCCCGAGCGTGTCCGCCGCCTCGATGACCCGGACGTCGTACCCCGCTCGGGCGAGCGCGACCGCCGCGACGAGCCCGTTGGGTCCGCTGCCGACGATCGTCGCCTGTCGTGCCATGGCCCCATCCTGCCACCGGGGTGCCGTCGACCTGCCCCTCTTCGTCGAGCCCGCAGGTTTCCGACACTTTCGGCCTTGACCCGGTCCTCGAGGACTCTGACACCATCCGCCCAGACCTTGGCCGCCCGGGTCCGGGAAACGCAGGATCCCCGCATCCGGAACCTGCGAAACCCGGACCGCCCCGAGCAGCGAGCGCGTGTCGGTGCGGGCCGGGTCCGGGTAACGCAGGATCCCCGCATCCGGAACCTGCGAAACCCGGACCGCCCCGAACAGCGAGCGCGTCGGAGCGGGCCGGGTCCGGGTAACGCAGGATCCCCGCATCCGGAACCTGCGAAACCCGGACCGCCCCGAACAGCGAGCGCGTGTCGGTGCGGGCCGGGTCCGGGTCCGGGAAACGCAGGATCCCCGCATCCGGCACCTGCGAACCCGGACCGCCCCGAACAGCGAGCGCATGTCGGTGCGGGCCGGTCCGGGTCCGGGTCCGGGTAACGCAGGATCCCCGCATCCGGAACCTGCGAAACCCGGACCGCCCCGAACAGCGAGCGCAAGTCGGAGCGGGCCGGGACGGGGTCCGGGAAACGCAGGATCCCCGCATCCGGAACCTGCGAAACCCGGACCGCCCCGAACAGCGAGCGCAAGTCGGTGCGTGCCGGGTCCAGGTAACGCAGGATCCCCGCATCCGGAACCTGCGAAACCCGGACCGCGGTCAGTCCTCGACGTGTTCGGGCAGAGCGGCCTTCAGCTCGGCGAGCCAGACCCGCGCATTCCCGTCGGAGGGTGCCCGCCAGTCGCCTCGCGGCGAGAGCGAACCCGCGGCCGCCACCTTCGGGCCGTTCGGAATCGCAGATCGCTTGAACTGGGCGAACGCGAAGTACCTGCGCAGGAAGACCTGCAGCCACTTCACGACCGTGGGCAGGTCGTACGAGTAGTGGTCGTCGTCGGGGAATCCAGGTGGCCATGCCCCGGCATCCTTGTCGGCCCAGGCGTGGGACGCGAGGTAGGCGATCTTCGAGGGGCGGTACCCGTAGCGCAGCACGTGGAAGAGAGCGAAGTCGTGCAGAGCGTACGGGCCGACGCGGTCCTCGGTCGACTCGGCTTGGCGGCCGTCCTGACCCGTCGGCACGAGCTCGGGAGTGATCTCGGTGTCGAGCACCGACTGCAGCACGGCCGCTTCCGCGTCGTCGACCCCCTCGCGGTGCGAGATCACCCACCGGATGACGTGCTGGATGAGGGTCTTGGGCACGCCGGAATTGACGGCGTAGTGGCTCATGTGGTCGCCCACGCCGTAGGTCGCCCAACCGAGTGCGAGCTCCGACAGGTCGGACGTGCCGATGACCATTCCGCCGTGCTGATTGGCCAGCCGGAAGAGGAAGTCGGTGCGGACACCCGCCTGCACGTTCTCGAAGGTTATGTCGTAGACAGGGTGTCCATCGCTGTACGGGTGCCCGATCCCCTCGAACAGCTGCGTCGCGGTAGGGCGGATGTCGATCGTCTCGATCGACGCGCCCACCGCCTCGGCGAGTGCGATCGCGTTGGATTTGGTGCGCTCGGTCGTCGCGAAGCCCGGCATCGTGTAGGCGAGGATGTCGCTCCGCGGTCGGCCCATGCGGTCCATGGCCCGAGCCACCACCAGCAGTGCGTGGGTGGAGTCGAGCCCGCCGCTCACGCCGATCACCGCCTTGGGCCGGCCGATCGCCTCCATGCGCTGGACCAGCCCCGACACCTGGATGTTGAACGCCTCGTAGCAGTCGAGCGCCAGTCGGTCGGGGTCGTCGGGCACGAACGGGAAGCGGTCGAGCGTGCGGCGCAGCCCGACGTCCCGCGCCGGCGGGTCGAGCTCGAAGTGCACGGTGCGGAACCGCGGGTCGTACGTGCGGCGGTTGTCGTCGAACGTCCCCTGGCGGAGGCGATCCTGGCGAAGGCGGTCGAGGTCGACATCCGCCACCGATCGGCGCGGGCCATCGGGGAAGCGCTCCGTTTCGGCGAGCAGCGCACCGCCTTCGTAGACCATCGTCTGCCCGTCCCACGAGAGGTCGTTCGTCGACTCGCCCATGCCCGCGGCGGCATACGCGTAGGCGGCGAGGCAGCGCAGCGACTGCGACTGGCAGAGGTCCTTGCGGTCCTCGGCGCGAGCGATCGTGATCGGGCTTCCACTCAGGTTCACCAGCACGGTGGCGCCGGCGAGTGCCGCTTGCGATGACGGCGGGATCGGCACCCATACGTCCTCGCACACCTCGGCGTGGACGACGAGACCCGCGACATCCAGAGCCTCGAAGATCAGGTCGGGACCGAACGGCGCTTCCAGATCGCCGACCCGGATGTCGCGTCCGCCCTGGTCGTCGCCCGGGGCGTACCAGCGCCGCTCGTAGAACTCGCGGTAGGTCGGGAGGTACGACTTGGGTGCGACGCCCAGCAGTTCACCCCGATGGATCACGACCGCGCAGTTGTAGATGCGGTTGCCGTTGCGCAGCGGGGCGCCGACGACGAGCAGCGGGAAGAGATCGGCGGATGCCACGACCAGCCGTCCGATGGCGATCTCGACGGCGTCGAGGACGGCATCCTGCATCACCAGATCATCGATCGAATAGCCCGTCAGGCAGAGCTCTGGGAAGACCGCGACGGCGACGGCATCATCGGAGCACTCCTGCGCTGTCGTGAGCACGGCGTCGACGTTGGCGACCGGGTCGGCGATGGCGATCGGTATGGTGCACGCCGCGATGCGTGCGAATCCGTGCCGGTATGCGCTCTCGAAGGGGAGGGCTGTGCTCATCGTCTCAGTCTGGCAGGTGGATGTCGGTCCGGGGAGGGCGATCGCGGCCCGCCCGCGGGTGGCGGCGTGCACCGGCGGTGTCGCACGTCGTGGGTAGTGTCGTGCAGGAAGGGGAGGCATGCGCTACATACCTGAAGACGGCCGGATCGTGTGGAGTGCGAGCGACCTCAAAGCCGCAGCAGAGTGCGAGTTCGCCTGGTTGCGCGCGATCGACGCCCGGCTCGATCGCGTTCCCGCGGTCGAAGATCCGGAGGATCTCACGCTGGAGCGCGCGGGCCGACTCGGGATGGCGCACGAGCGGCGCGTGCTCGCCGAGTACCTGGAGCGGTACGGCGAAGGCGTCGTCCAGATTCCTGAGGTGAGGTCGTCGGATGCCGCAGGGCTGGCCGATGCGGTGGAGCGCACCGCTGCGGCGCTCGCGTCCGATGCGGATGTGATCTACCAGGCCGCGTTCTCGACTCGTGATTTCGTCGGCTTCGCCGACTTCCTCGTCAGGGATGAAGACGGGCGCTGGATCGTGCAGGACACGAAGCTCGCACGGCACGCCCGCGTCACCGCGCTGATGCAGCTCGCGGCATACGTCGACCAGCTCGATCGGCTCGGCGCTGAGCGTTCACAGCGCGTCGAACTCCTCCTCGGCGACGGCAGCGTCAGTGCGCATGCCGTCGATGACCTCCTTCCGGTGTTCCGCCTGCGTCGTGAGCGACTCGCCGCACTCATCGCCGATCGTCGGCTCGACCTCGGCTCCGGCGGCGCGGCCATCGCGTGGGGCGATCCGCGCGGCGAGCTCGACGTGATCGCGTGCGGGCGCTGCGCCACATGCGACG
This sequence comes from Microbacterium pumilum, assembly GCF_039530225.1. Lineage (NCBI taxonomy): Bacteria > Bacillati > Actinomycetota > Actinomycetes > Micrococcales > Microbacteriaceae > Microbacterium > Microbacterium pumilum. Next base: position 4,275,607 of record NZ_BAAAOH010000001.1, on the reverse strand, counting down.
CCGAGGTCGTCGCGTCCCGAGACCTCCTGCTGGTGGCCGGGATGCGGCCGGTGCAGCGTGAGCGCCTGCGGGGTGCGGGCATCCACACGATCGATTCGCTGGCAGCGACCGAGATCGGGCCGGCGGGAATGAATCCCGACACGTTCGTCATGCTGCGCACGCAGGCACGCCTGCAGCTCGAGAGCCCAGCCGGAACGCCGGCACTCTTCCCCGCTCACCACGACGGCGACGAGGGCGCGCCCGTGAGAGAGGCGCCCGTACCCACGTACGAAGTCGTCGCACCGACGACGCTCATGGCGCTGCCGCGTCCCGACCGGGGCGACATGTTCTTCGACTTCGAGGGCGACCCGCTCCACACCGAGCCTGTGCCGACAGTGCTCGACGGCACGGCGCAATGGGGGATCGACTACCTGTTCGGCTGGGTCGACGACCGCGAGCAGTACACCGCGCTGTGGGCGCACACGTTCGCCGACGAGAAGCGGGCGCTCGAGAGCTTCCTCGACATCGTGAATCTCAGACGCCTGCAGTTCCCCGGCATGCACATCTACCACTACGCGCCGTACGAGCCGTCGCATCTGCTGGCGATGGCCGCCCGGCACGGCGTGCGCGAGGCCGACGTCGATCGGCTGCTGCGCGACGGGGTGTTCGTCGACCTGTACCCGATCGTCCGGCGGGCACTGCGGGTGGGATCACGCTCCTACTCGATCAAGAAGCTCGAGCCGCTGTACATGGGCGCCGAGGTGCGCACCAGCGACGTGCAGAAGGGTGACGACTCCATCGTCCGGTATGTGGAAGCGCGGGCTCTCGCCGAGGACGGCCGCGCCGACGAGGCGCGGGGCATCCTCGACGACCTCGCCGACTACAACCGGTACGACTGCGTCTCGACCCGCCGCCTTCGCGACTGGCTCGTCGATCGTGCGCGCGACGCGGGTCTGCGTCCGTCGCCGAATCCCGAACCCGGCGAGGGCGCATACGAGCCGTCGGTGCGCGCGCTCACCCTCGAGTCGCTGGCCTTGGCGCACCCCGCGGATTCGGCCGATGCCCAGTCGCTGCGACTGGGCGCCGCCGCGATCGACTACTACCCGAGAGAGGCGAAGAGCTTCTGGGCCACGCACTTCCTGCGGCTGCGCGAGCCGGTATCGCTGTGGGAAGAGACGCGCGATGTCGTGGCTCTCGACTCGCAGCGATGCGTCGTGGTCGAGGACTGGCGCCGCGCCGAGGGCAACCGCAGCGAGAGCCGCATTCTCGAGCTGCGGGGCGAGCTGGCGCCGGGCACGCGACTGAGCGAAGGCTCTGACCCCTTCGCGCTGTACGACCTGCCGGTGACCTTTCCATTCGACGCATCGCCCCGCTGGATCCATGCCCACCATCAGGTCCAGGTCCTCGAGGTGCTCGACGACGGCGCGCTCATCGAGGAGCGCGCGATCCAGGGCGAGACCTGGGATGAGCTGCCCATCGCGCTGACCCCGCCGTCGCCTCCTCGGGCGCTCAACCAGCAGGTCGCCATCGACGCCTGGGCCGATGCGGCCATAGCCGAGGCCCCGGGTCTGCCCGAAGATCCGGCAACCGATATCCTGCGCCGCCGGCCGCCGCGCACGCTCTCAGGCGCACTGCCGGCATCCACCGGCGACGACGTCGACGCGATCGTCAATGCGGTCGTCGACCTCGACCGCAGCTACCTCGCCGTGCAAGGACCCCCGGGCACGGGCAAGACGTACGTCGGGTCCCACGTGATCGCCCGACTCATCCGAGAGCGGGCGTACAAGGTCGGCATCGTGGCTCAGTCGCACGCCGTTGTCGAGAACATGCTCGACCGCATCGTCGCGTCGGGGGTCCCACGCGAACTGGTGGCGAAGGCGCCGAAGTCGGCCGCCGCCGACCTCTCGTTCACAGCCATCACCAAGAACGGCATGGCGGAGTTCACCGCCGAGCATGCCGACTCAGGCTTCGTGGTCGGCGGCACGGCGTGGGACTTCAGCCACGAGGGCCGGATTCCGCGCGGCAGCCTTGACCTTCTCGTGATCGATGAGGCGGGTCAGTTCTCGCTCGCCTCGACGATTGCGGTATCGCTCGCGTCACCGCGGCTGCTGCTTCTCGGCGATCCGCAGCAGCTCCCGCAGGTGAGCCAGGGCACCCACCCCGAGCCCGTCGACACGTCGGCCCTCGGCTGGGTGATGGACGGGGCCGACGTCATCCCGCTGGATTTCGGCTATTTCCTGGCTCGCACGTGGCGCATGCACCCCGCAGTCGCCGAGCCGGTGTCGCGGCTGTCGTACGAGGGCGAGCTCGCGGCTCACCCGTCGACCGCCCTGCGCGCACTCGAGGGAGTCGCGCCCGGTGTGCACGCGATCGCGGTTCGCCATCACGGCAACGCGACACAGTCCGCCGAAGAGGCCGCCGTCGTGGTCGAGGTCGTCCGCGACGTCATCGGCCGTGCGTGGTCCGACATCTCGATCGGTGACGACGGCGAGACCACGCGAGTTCCGGCGCGTCCGCTCGGGCAGCGCGATCTCATCGTGGTGACGCCGTACAACGCCCAGCAGGTGACGGTCGAAGCGGCCCTCGCGGCCGCCGGATTCCCCGACGTGCCGGTCGGCACCGTCGACAAGTTCCAGGGCCAGGAGGCGGCGGTCGCGATCGTGTCGCTCGCAGCGTCGTCGGGACGCGACGCGCCGCGCGGGCTCGAATTCCTGCTGCTGCGCAACCGGCTCAACGTCGCGATCTCGCGGGCGAAGCACACCGCCTACCTCGTGCATTCGCCTGGGCTCCTCGACGACCTGCCGCGCACGCCCGAGGGCGTCGCGCGTCTGAGCGGATTCGCTCGTCTCGTCGGGCGTGGCTGATCGCCGCAGCGCCCCTAGCGCCCCCGCAACCGCGTTCGGCCCGCGTAGACTCGCGGCACGGTCGACCCAGGAGGTGCCGCATGCCCGAGGAGCCGCCCCGGCAGTTCGAGATCGATCTGCCGCCTGACCTCATCGGTGGCGCATACGCAGACTTCGCCAACGTGTGGCACACGCCCAATGTGTTCGTGATGGACTTTCTGACGCTCGCTCAGCCGCCGAGAGAGCAGGTGGATGCCGAGACCGGCGAGGTGCACACGGTCGTCCCCGCGCGGGTCGTGAGCCGCATCCGCATTCCGCCGGAGCAGGTCTTCGAGCTTGCCAAAGCCCTCACGCAACAGCTCGAATTCTGGGAGCAGGAGACCGGGCGCCGCGCCCCGATCGATCCGCTGCTGCCCGATTGATGGTGCCGGCGCGCTAGACAAAGCAGAGCGCAGTGTCAACCCCGTTGGGCTCTTCTCGCTCGCAACGTAACCTTACGGAGCGTCTTACAGGCGCGGGGTGGTATCCGTTCGGCGAGGGGCGGATGCCGCCCCTCCTGTAAGGCGCCACCTCCGCGTCAGGTCACCCGACTCACGTTCGCGTATCAGCGCGCGCGCCCTTCCCTCTCTCACGGGGAAGGGAAGTGCGACATGACCGCCATCGAGAACGACGCGTCCGGCGAGACGGACCCCGAAGCCTTCGCTGTGCGTTCGCGCCGGCGCGGCATCCTGTTCTGGATCGTCCGCTACCTTCCCGCCGAGATCGTCGGCACCGCGGCCATGATCGTCGCCGGCCTCGCGGTGACCATCTGGACCGACAACCCCGCGGTCGTCGCGATCGCGGGACTCCTGGGTGAGATCGTCGGCTTCTACGCGGTGCTCGCCGTGACGATCTACGCCGAGCAGGCGCAGGTGTCACCGACGCGCCGGTCGGCCATCGGCCGCAGCGGCATGCTGCTGGTCGCCGAGTTCGGCGCGGCCGAGCTGCTCGACACTCTGCTGATCCGGCCCGCCGCGATGATGCTCGGCGTCTGGCTGCTGCCCGACCCGGTGTGGGGACTGCTCGCCGGCAAGATCGTCGCCGACATCGTGTTCTACGCGATCGCCGCCGGCGCGTTCACCCTCACCGACAAGGCCGGGCTGCGCGACGGCCGCAAGAGCGAGGAGCGTGCGACATGACCGATGCGACACCGCGCGCCGACCTGCGATCCCTGCGCTCCCTGCTCGGCCTGCGCAAGGCCGAGACCTCCGCGCTCCTCGCGACCGATGCGGCACGGGCGGCCATCGCGGTCCATGGCACACCGCTGCTGCTGCTCGACCCCGAACGGGTGAGGCGTCAGTACCGACGGCTGCGCAACGCTCTCCCGTTCGTCCGATTCCACTACGCGGTCAAGGCGCTGTCGCACGACGCCGTCGTCAATGTCCTCGCCGACGCCGGCTGTGGTTTCGACGTGGCAACCGGCGACGAGCTCGCCCTGGTCCTGGGCCGCGGAGTCGACGCGGGCCGCGTCATCCACACCCACCCCGTCAAGAAGGCTTCGGAGATCGAAGAAGCCATCGCCGCCGGAGTGCGCACATTCGTGGTCGACAACGACACCGAGCTCGACAAGTTCGTGAACGCACCGTCCGACGTCCGCATCCTGGTGCGCCTGGCGTATCGGAGCCCGCACGCCAAGAGTGATCTGTCGAGCAAGTTCGGCGTGGGGGCGTTCGAGGCGGCTCATCTGGTCGAGCGCGGCCTGCGGCGCGGCATCCGGATCGCGGGTTTCAGCTTCCACGTCGGCAGCCAGCTCGACGACCCGCAGCGTTTCGCGGATGCGACCGCCGAGACTCTCGCACTCATGGCCGAACTCGAGAAGCGGTTGGGCGTACGGTTCGACATCCTCGACATCGGGGGAGGCTTTCCGGTTTCGTACGAATCGCCGGTCGCCACGGTCGAGCAGGTCGCCGCCGCGCTGCGTCCCGTGCTCGAGCCGCATGCCCGGCGTCTCGACATCATCGCCGAGCCCGGCCGTGTCCTCGTCGCCGAGGCGATGACCCTCGTGACGAGCGTGGTCGGCGTCGCGGAGCGTGCCGACGGTCGGTGGTATTACCTCGACGACGGGCTGTACGGCTCATATTCGAACGTGCTCACCGAGAACGTGCATCCGCTCGTGTTCGCCGAGCGAGACCTGCGCGGTCGCGACACGGATTCCGACAGTCACCGCTGGGCGACGCTGGGCGGCCCCACATGCGACTCCACGGATGTGGTCGCCCGCGAGGCGCTGCTTCCCGAACTCGTCGTGGGTGATCTCGTGGTGAGCCCGGTCATGGGCGCGTACACGACGGTGACTGCCACGCGCTTCAACGGCCGCCCGCTTACACCTGTCGCTGTCGTGGGTCACGGCATGACGACCGGCGAGGTCGCCGCAGTGCCCGCGGGGGCGGTTCGTCAGACCGTGCCGTAAAGCCGGTCACCGGCGTCGCCGAGTCCGGGCACGATATAGCCCTTCTCGTTGAGCCGCTCGTCGAGAGCGCCGAGCACGAGCGTGACGTCGCGGTCGGCCACCTGCTCGTCGATCGCGGCCACGCCCTCGGGCGCGCCGAGCAGGCAGATCGCCGTGACGTCCTGGGCTCCGCGCTTGAAGAGGAACTCGATGGCCGCGCCGAGCGAGCCGCCGGTCGCCAGCATCGGATCGAGGATGAAGCACTGCCGGTCGCTCAGATCGTCGGGCAGCCGCTCGGCATAAGTCGACGGCTCGAGAGTCTCCTCGTTGCGAACCATCCCGAGGAACCCGACTTCGGCGGTCGGGATGAGCTTCACCATGCCCTCGAGCATCCCGAGCCCGGCGCGCAGGATCGGCACGACGAGGGGCCGCGGCTCGCTGATCTTGAGCCCGGTGGTCGCCGTGACGGGCGTTCGGATGTCGACGGGTTCGACGCGGACGTTTCGCGTCGCCTCGTACGCGAGCAGCGTCACGAGCTCCTCGGTCAATTGCCGGAACACGGGCGACGGCGTGCGTTCGTCGCGGAGCACGGTGAGCTTGTGGGTGATGAGTGGATGATCGGCGACGTGCAGGCGCATACGCACAGGTTAGCCGGGACGTAGTCTCATGGTGTGCTGACGGACCCCGCCGACCTCGCCGCGATGGACCGGGCGCTGGCGCTCGCCGCCGAAGCCGGTGTCGCCGGCGATGTGCCGGTGGGCGCGGTCGTGACGGATGGCGCGGGCACGGTGATCGGCGAAGGGCGCAACCTGCGCGAGCTGACGCACGATCCCCTCGCGCACGCCGAGGTCGTCGCGATGCGGGAGGCCGCGGCATCCATCGGCTCGTGGAATCTCGAGGAGTGCAGCCTCATCGTCACGCTGGAGCCGTGTCTGATGTGCGCGGGGGCCCTGCTGCAGGCACGCGTCTCGCGGCTCGTGTTCGGCGCATGGGACGACAAGGCCGGCGCGGCCGGGTCGGTGTACGACGTCGTGCGCGATCGCCGGCTGCCGTACCGTGCCGAGGTCGTCGCAGGGGTGCGCGCGGAGGAAGCAGCCCGCCTGTTGCAGGACTTCTTCGAGTCCCGCCGCTGATCCCCCGATCGACGCGTCAGCGGGGCAGGAGGGGGAGCACCTCGGTGCCGAGGTACTCGACGTGGTCGACATCCTGCAGATCCAACAGCTGGAGGTACACGCGGTCGATGCCGAGCGATGCGTACCGCGACATCCGCTCGGCGATCTCATCAGGGCCGCCGGCGATGTTGACGCCGTCGCGGACCTGCTCCAGCGTTCGTCCGGCGCGGGCTGCGCGTCTTTCCACCTCGGCGTCGTCGGCGCCCGCGAACGTCGACATCGCGAGCGACAGCGACAGCGACGCGGGATCGCGTCCGATGCGCTCGCACGCCGCCTGGACGCGTGCGATCCGGTTCGGGATGTCGTCGACCGGCGGAAAGCCGATGTTGAACTCGGTCGCGAACCGCGCCGCCAGGTCAGGCGTGCGGCGCGGCCCGTTGCCGCCGACGATCACCGGCACCCGCGCCTGGACCGGCTTCGGAAGGGCCGGAGCGTCGTCCAGCGAGTAGTGGGCCCCGGCGAACGTGTACGTCTCGTGGACGGGAGTCGACCACAGGCCCGTGATGAGCTCGAGCTGTTCTTCGAGCAGATCGAACCGCTTGGCCGGGAACGGGATGCCGTAGGCGGTGTGCTCGCGCTCGAACCACCCGGCTCCGAGCCCCAGTTCGACGCGGCCGCCTGACATCGCATCCACCTGCGCCACCTGGATCGCGAGGACTCCCGGCATCCGGAACGTGACCGAAGACACCAGCGTGCCGAGCCGGATGCGCGACGTCTCACGCGCGAGACCGGCGAGGGTCGTCCACGCATCTGTCGGCCCCGGCAGGGGATCGCCGTCAGACCCGCGAAGGTAGTGGTCGGATCGGAAGAACCCATCGAAGCCGACTCGCTCTCCCGCCTGCGCGAAGGCGAGCTGGTCGTCGTAGCTCGCCCCTTGCTGGGGCTCGGTGAAGAGACAGTACTGCATGTGACCCGGTTGTCCTCAGTCGAGCGAGCGGATGACGAACTCCTCGGTCGAGGGCGCGGGATCATCGCCCGGGCGGTAGATGTCGGGCTCGAGATAGATCACCCGTGCGGTCGGCACGGCCGCGCGGATCTGACCTTCGATGGCGTCGATGTCGCTCGCGACGGCGGCGAGCGGACGGTCACCCGAGAAGCCGAGCTTGGCCGCGACGAGAAGCTCGTCCGGCCCGAGATAGAGGGTCTTGATGTGGATGAGCTTGACGACGTCAGGCGCGGCATTGATGACGTCCACGATGTTGGCGTAATCGGTGTCGGTCGCGCCCTCTCCGACGAGCAGGCTCTTCGTCTCGATGCCGAGCACGATGGCGATGACGATCAGCAGCGTGCCGATCATCAGGGTGCCGATCGCATCGAACACCGGGTTGTGGGTGATAGCCGAGAGGCTGACGCCCAGCAGTGCGAAAACGAGGCCGATGAGCGCGCCGACGTCTTCGAGCAGCACGACCGGCAGCTCGGGCGCCTTGGCATGGCGGACGAACGACACCCAGGACTGGCCTTTCGTGCGGATGTGATTGCTCTCCTTGACCGCGGTGCGCAACGAGAAAGATTCGAGGACGATTGCGATCAGCAGGACGCTGATCGGGATCCAGAGGTTCTCGAGTTCGTGGGGATGGGTGATCTTCTCGACGCCTTCGTAGATCGAGAACAGGCCACCGACCGAGAACAGGATGATCGAGACGACGAACGCGTAGACATAGCGCTCGCGGCCGTAGCCGAACGGATGCTCACGGTCGGCCCTGCGCTTCGCCCGGCGGCCACCGAGCAGGAGCAGCAGCTGGTTGCCGCTGTCTGCGACGGAGTGGATCGCCTCGGCGAGCATCGACGCGGAACCGGAGAGGGCCCACGCGATGAACTTCGCCAGTGCGATGCCCATGTTCGCCAGGAACGCCGCGATGATGGCCCTGTTGCCGCCCGATGCACTCATGGCATCGAGTCTATGGATGCTTCGACCCGCTCAGCACACGCGGGCAGCCCGCCCCACCCTTTTCGATCAGTCGGACGACTTGATGATGATGGCCTCGGTGGGGGGAGCCGGCTCGTGGGGGTGCCCGACATACCCGATCACCTCCAGCAGTGCGTGGCGGAACTGCGCCGGGCGCTCGAGGTGAGGAGTGTGTCCGGTGTCCTCGAGGGTGATCTCGGTGACGTCGCCGCCCGCCGCGCGGTAGGCGTCCAGCACGTCGCGCATCTGCGACACCATCTCCTGCGGCGGGGCGATGTCCGCCCCGGGCCAACCGGGAACGATCCCCAGCTGGCCGAGATAGTTGTAGTCGTAGAAGGAGGTGTCCGACACGATCGGGTCGAGCGCTCCGCGGATCCACAGCACATCGGGCTTCTCAGCGAGGTCGACGATGCCCGACACATCGAAATAGCGGGGCACCATGGTGTTGAGAACACCGATCGTCCCCGCCGCCATGCCCGGCCAGTTCTCACTGGACACCGAGTCGCCGGGGTAGTTGCCGGTGGCGGTGGATGTCGAGAGCATCGACTCGACGTAGAGGTCCTCATGCTCGGTGGTGAAGCCCGAGGCGACGTAGCCCGAGCGGAACACACTGCGAGGCGAGGTCTGCGCCTCGTCGGTCGTATCGTGTCGTATCAGTCGTTCGACGAGTTCGACATTGGCCACGCCGCCGCCGCTCCCCGCGTCGTCATCGGTCAGCCGTGAGCCGTCGCGCCTGGTGCCGCCGAACCCGTAGGGCGATATCGGCGATTCGAGCGTGAGGCTCAACGTCGGGTGATCCAGCGCATACTGCATGACGACACCGCCGCCCATCGACCAGCCCACGAAGTGCGCGGTCGGGATGCCGAGCTGCTGGAGTGTGGCGTACACGTCATCGCTGAAGTCGCGGACCCCGCGCGTCGCGTCGATCGGGGCGTGCTCGGTGCCGCCGTAGCCGCGGAGGTCGACCGCGATCACCCTGAGATCGGTGGGGAGGTCCTGCATCAGCTCCTGCCAGAACAGCGACGACGAGACGTTCCCATGCACCAGGACGACGGTGCGCTCGGGTGGCGTCGCAGGATCGTCGGTCACGCGCTCGAGGACGTTCACCGCCAGCCGAGGTGTCTCGACGATGCGGGCGGTGATGCCGTCGAAGAGGGTCATAGTCGGGTCCTTCGCTGTCGACGCCGGGGCGGCAGCGCCCTCTGGCTCCTCGACTATATCCCCGCGGTTGGCCGATCTCTTGGTCGCCCGATCGCGCCGGCTCAGCTCTCCGGCATCGCGCTGCCGGACTGCCCCGTGTACATGAGGTAGGTGGCCTCGGCAGCGCGTGCGGCGACGTCGGCGGCGGTGCCGTCCTCGACCTGCGCGGCCGCCCATGCGTCGGCCGATCCGCGCGCGAACTGCTTGCCCTCATCGCTCAGCATCCATGCGGCCCCCTCTTCGGGCGTCGGCCCATCCGCGGCGCTGCCGAGATGGAGTGCGAGACCGAGGAAGCCGGAGTCCCACCCGATTCCGGTGGCCGACGGACCGAACTGCGCCCACAGCTCGTCGGGCACGTCGGCGACCTTGGCGACGTGTTCGAGCTCGAGGAGCGTCTCCTGTTCGGAGATCTCGGTGAGCCGGACCGTGACCCAGGTGTCGCCACCGCCGCCGTACGTCCAGGTGATCCGGTACCTCGCGGTGCCGGCATTCGGCGGCACGCACTCCTCGACCACTCCGCCGGCGTTGCCCTCGAGCTGGTAGTGCCCGCCGAGGCGCAGGTCACCCGACACCGGCAGGAACCAACGGGGGATCCGCTCGGCGGAGGTGACGGAGTCCCACACGTCGTCGATCGGGGAGGGGTAGGTCTGCTCCACCGTCTGCATGCGGGCCGGCTCGCCGTCGACCTCGGTGGTCTGCACGCCGCGCGTCACGGCCTGGATCTGGGCATTCACATCGACCATGTCAGGTCTCCTCTTCGTCGTCGGGGATGAGGTCGGGCTGCTTCTCCGAGTCGGATGCCGCGGCATCCGACTCGCTCTGTTCTTCGCGTCGACGGGCGCGACGCCCGCGGGCGAGTTCGGTGCCGAGGGCGTCGAGGTGCGGCGTCCAGAACCGGCGGAAAGGATCGAACCACGCGTCCGCCGCCTCGAGCGGTGCGGGGTCGACCGCGTAGAGGCGGCGGGTGCCGACGGGGCGCACCGTCGTGAATCCCGCCTCGCGCAGCACCCTCAGATGCTGCGACACCGCTGGCTGCGAGATGCCGAACTCGCGGTGCACGATCTCGCCGATCTCGCCTGCGCTCAGCTCGCCGTTCGCGAGCAACTCGAGGATGCGCCGGCGGACCGGGTCTCCGAGGATGTCGAGCGCGTGCACGGTTCAATCATTGCGTTGACACTTATATAAGTCAAGACGCACTTATAACCAGGCTGTCAGGTCGCGCTGATGCGCCGACGACGGGCGACCCCGAGGACCACGAAGCCTCCCAAGAGCAATGGCTGCGGGAGACTCGGCCCGTACCGACGGCCGGCGCGCCCTGCGCTCGTAGGATGGCCGAATGGCTTCCGACGAGACTTCCCTCCCACCCATCGCGATCCTCGGTGCCGGATCGATGGGCGGCGCAATCCTCCAAGGCCTCGTTCGCTCCGGTCTCGCCGGCGAGGGAGTGACCGCGACGAATCGCACCGGGGCCAAGGCCGCGCAGCTCGCCGAGCTGGAGGGTGTCACGACCGTCGCACTCGAGCAGCGGCCCACGGCGAACGCCGAGGCAGCGGCATCCGCATCGATCATTCTCGTGGGCGTCAAACCAGCCATGGTCCCGGACCTTCTTCGAGAAATCGCACCGCACCTCGCGCCCGGTGCGATCGTCGTGAGCCTCGCGGCGGGCGTCACGATCGAGACGTTCGAGTCGATTCTCGGTTCGGATGTCGCGGTGCTTCGCGCGATGCCCAACACCCCCGCGCTCGTGGGCAAAGCGGTGACCGGACTCGCGGCGGGCACTCAGGCCTCAGAGACGGACGTCGCGCTCGTCCGCCGCCTGTTCGAGACCGTCGGCAGCGTGGTCGAGCTGCCCGAGTCTCAGATCGACGCTCTCTCGACGATCTCGGGCTCCGGGCCCGCGTACGTCTTCCTTCTCATCGAGGCGCTGACCGAGGCCGCGCTGGGCAAGGGGTTCTCGGAGCCCGAGGCGCGAATAATGGCCGAGCAGACCTTCATCGGCGCCGCGGCCCTCCTCGAGGCCTCCGGCGAGGAGCCTGCGGAGCTCCGCCGGCGGGTCACGAGCCCCAAGGGAACCACCGAGCGCGCGGTCGCCGTGCTGCAGGCGGCCCACCTCGACGGCGTGTTCGCCGAGGCGACGGATGCCGCCCTCGCCCGTGCGCGCGAACTGGCCGCGGGGGCGTAGGAGCCTTACCTGTCGAGCGCCGCGAACCGCTCGATGTCGGAGTTCGTGCCCGACACGATGATCAGGTCGTGGTTCGTCACCACGGTGTTCGCCTCGGCGTAGCGGAACGGCTTGCCAGGACTCTTCACCCCGACGACCGTCACGTTGTACTTCGACCGGACGCCCGACTCGTTGAGCCCTACGCCGCGGATGAACTTCGGCGGGTACATCTTCGCGAGCACGAAATCGTCGTCGAACCGGATGAAGTCCAGCATCCGCCCGCTCACGAGATGCGCGACACGCTCGCCCGCCTCGCGCTCGGGGTAGATCACGTGGTTCGCGCCGACCCGGGAGAGGATCTTGCCGTGCGACTGCGACACGGCTTTCGCCCAGATCTGCGGCACCTTCAGATCGACGAGGTTCGCGGTGATGAGGACGGATGCCTCGATCGACGAGCCGACCGCCACCACCGCCACCTGGAAGTCGGAGGCACCGACCTGCTGCAGCGCCTCGATCTGGCGGGCATCCGCCTGCACGGCATGGGTGACGCGCTCGGACCACTTCTGCACGAGCTCGAGGTTGTCGTCGATGGCGAGCACGTCGCGGTCGAGGCGGTCGAGCTCGCCGGCGCACGCTGCTCCGAAGCGACCCAAGCCGATGACGAGAACGGGCGCGTCGCCCCTGATGCGCTCAACCAACGATCGGCCTCTCCACCGGCAGCGAGTAGAGCTGCGAACGGGATGTCGCGGCCACCGCCGCGGCGAGTGTCACTGTACCAACGCGGCCCATGAAGATCGTCAAGGCCATGACGTAAACGGCCGGGTCGGGGAGTTCCGCCGTCACGCCGGTCGACAGCCCCACCGTGCCGAACGCGGAGATGACGTCGAACAGCACGTCACCGACATCCGCCTGGCTGATCTGGGCGACCACGATGGTCGAGAGCGCGACGATCGTGGCGCCCCACGCGACGACCGAGAGGCCGACGCGCTGCACGTCGCTCGGGATGCGGCGACCGAAGACCTCGACCGAACGGCGGCCCTTGGCCTCCGACCACACCGCGAGGGCGAGGATCGCGAGCGTCGTCACCTTGATGCCGCCGGCCGTGGATGCCGAGCCGCCTCCGACGAACATGAGCATGCAGCCGACGATCAGCGACGAGCCGTAGAGATCGCCGATGTCGACGACGGCGAACCCGCCCGACCGCGTCATCGCGGAGAGGAAGAACGCTTGGAAAGTCGTGTCCCACGCGGGCATCGCACCGAACGTCTTGGGGTTGCTGTGCTCGAGCGCGAGGAACGCCACGGCTCCAGCGACGAAGAGCAGGACGGTCGTGATGATGGTCAGCTTGGCGTGAAGCGACCAGCGCCGCACGTGCCACTGGTGCTTCCAGAGGGCGTAGATCACCGGAAAGCCGATGCTGCCGAGGAAGACACCGGCCATGAGCACGGTCAGCAGGAAGAAGTCGTCCGTGAAAGGCACGAGCCCGCCGGGGTTCGGGGTGAATCCCGTGTTCGTGAAGGCCATCGCCGCGTAGAACGGCGCCTCCCAGAGCGCGTCGAGAGGGGAGATCCCCGCCAGGATGAGGGCGGGGAACAGCGCGAGAGCCACGAGCGCCTCGATGAGCAGCGTCGAGATGGCCACGGTGCGCAGCAGCTGGCCGACTTCGCCCAGGCGGACCGTCTGGCCTTCGTTCACAGGACCACCGTGGCTGCGGAGCGGGTTGGTGTCGCTCGCCGCGATGAGCTTCGCCCGCAGGCCGAGACGTTTGGAGATCACGAGCCCCAGGATCGAGGCGAGCGTCAGGACGCCCATTCCGCCGATGTTGACTCCGACGAAGATGATCACCTTGCCGAACAAAGAGAAGTACGTCGCCACATCCACAGTGGAGAGCCCGGTCACGCAGATGGTCGACACCGCGGTGAACACCGCATCTGCGAGTGGCGCAGACTTGCCGCTCGTGGTTGCGGCCGGCAGTGAGAGCAGTGCGGTGAACACGAGAACCAGCGAGCCGAACACGAGAACGGCGAACCGCGCCGGTGAGGACGTCGTGAGGTTCCGGAACCGGTCGAACGTGCGGCTCACTCGGTTGCGGGCGATGTACGGGCCGCTCGGCAGACCATCGAACGCCTTCTGCCGGGACCGGGTGCCGGCGCCGCGCTTGCCTTCCGACATGCGCGTCCTCTCTACTCCGGCCGATTGGCTGAACGCCCATCATGGTACTCCGCGGGGCGCGCGACTAATCTGAGCACATGGCGGACATCTTCGACGTGATCGCGGACGGCACCCGTCGCGACATCCTGCGACTCCTGCTCGATCGCGCCGACGGAGGCGAGCGCGGAACGAGCGTCTCGCACATCGTGCAAGAGCTCGGTGCCAGCCAGCCCACCGTCTCAAAACATCTCAAGGTGCTGCGCGACGCACATCTCGTGTCGGTGCGAGAAGACGGCCAGCACCGCTACTACAGCCTGTCGGCGGCTCCGCTCGACGAGGTCGACGACTGGCTTGTGCCGTTCCTCGGCGACGAGTCAGGCGCCGAGCTGGCCGCCTCGTCGTTGACGGAGTCGGCAGCGCACGCCGCCGACGTGGTCGGCCGGGCCGCGGCATCCGCGAAGTACGCCGTCACCAGCGCGCTGAAGAAGCTGCCCGGGCGCTGAGTCCGACGGCCGACGGCTCAGGAGGTCGGTGAGGGCACCGGCACCGGCAGATCGTCGCGCCCGCCATCCTGCTCGAATCGGTCGTGCCGCTCGCGCGGCTGCCCCGGTTCGCGTTGCATCTGCCCGTCGCCGTCCTGTTGCCAGCCGCGCTCATCCTGGCCGGGCCAGCCGCGTTCGTCGATGACGAAGCCGCCCCCGTGGTGCGTGCCGAGCGTCCACCCGATGACGCCGCCCGCCAGACCACCGGCGCCGAAGGCGATCGCGAGCAGCAGCAGACCGCCGACGATCGAACCGACGATCACGCCGACGTGACGACGCGGAGCCGGAGGACCGGCCGGCGCCGCTTCGCCGCTCGGGGTGGGGAGGGATGCTGCCGAGGGCTGCTGCCCGGGAACGGGCACCTGCGGCTGGTCAGTGGTCGCCATGTCTGCATTAGGCGCCTGCCACCTATGTGATCGACCAGCTGGAGTTATGGATCTGCTGGGAATTTCGAATCATGAATCCTGCGGCACACACCGCCGGGGGCCATGCGCTCCCGGCGGCGCTTCGAATCTCAACGCCGGCCGGCCTTCTTGCGGAACAGCCACGCGCCCCACGCGAACGCGATCGCGAGGATCGCGACGCACCACCCGATCGCCCAGAGCCCTGCGCCTTCCATCGCCGTTCCCATGAGAAGTGCCCGGATGGTCTCGATGATCGGCGTGATGGGCTGATTGTCGGCGAACCACTGCAACCACGTCGGCATCGACTCGACCGGTACGAACGCACTCGAGAGGTAGGGGATGAAAAGGATGATGAACCCGTACCCGCTGGCGCCCTCGGGGCTCTGTGCGGCGAGGCCGATCGCTGCGAACAGGTACGTGATGGCAAGGATGTACAGCGCGATGATCCCGATGGCGCCGAGCCAGCCCCACAGCCCTGCGGTGGGTCGGAAGCCGACCAGCAGCGCCACCGCGATGACGACCCCGGTCGCGATGAGGTTTCGCAGCAGGCTGGCCACCACGTGACCAGTGAGCACGGAGCTCGGTCGGAGCGGCATCGTGCGGAACCGGTCGATGATGCCCGCCTGCATGTCACGGGAAACGTAGACCGCAGTCGTCGCGGCGCCGAAGCCGGCGCACAGCAGGATGATGCCGGGCACGACGTAGTTCACATAGCCGCCCGAGGGGTCGATCGCGCCGCCGAACACGAACGTGAACAGCAGCATGAGCATCACCGGCAGCATGATCGACATGCTCAGCGATTCGCCGTCGCGCAGCGAGTGACGGAGGCTGCGCGTCACGAAGACGCCTTCGGCGGTGAGGCCTGAAATGCGAGGACGGATGCCGGGCACCGCCGGCGCGAGAGTGGTCATGCGATCTCCTTGAGGGGCTCGGCGCGGCGCGCCTCGGGCGAGGTGAGAGCGAGGAACACGTCGTCGAGGGTCGGTCGCCGCAGGGTCACGACCCCTTCTGCGCCGGACTCGTCGAGCACGTCGAGAGCGCGCCGGATGTCCGACACCGTGCCGTCGGTCGGCACGTCGCGAAGCAGGTCGCCGTGCTCGTCGCGCAGCTCGATGGCGTCTCCGCCGATCCGGGCCTTCAGCTGCGCGGCGGTGCCCACCGCGACGACACGTCCCCCGTCGAGCACCGCGACACGATCGGCGAGATGGTCGGCCTCCTCGAGGTACTGCGTGGTGAGGAACACCGTGGTGCCCGCGTCGGCGAGTGACCGGATGACGTCCCACAGCTCGCGACGGCTGCGGGTGTCGAGTCCCGTGGTCGGCTCGTCGAGGAAGAGGATCTCGGGGGCGACGACGAAGCTCAGCGCCAGGTCGAGCCGGCGCCGCATGCCGCCGGAATAGGCGGAGACGCGCTTGGTGGCGGCATCCACCAGATCGAAGCGGTCGAGCAGGTCGAGTGCCCGCGTTCTCGCGGCGGAGCGCGTGAGGCCAGAAAGCCGGCCCAGCATCATGAGGTTCTCGATGCCGCTCAGCACGTCATCGACGGCGGCGGACTGACCGGTCAGACTGATCCGCTGCTTTACCCGATCCGGGTCTTTCACGACATCGATGCCGGCGACGATCGCCTCACCCTCGTCCGGCCGGACGAGGGTCGTCAGCACATTGATCGTCGTGGTCTTGCCGGCGCCGTTGGGGCCGAGGAGCGCGAAGACCTCGCCCGGTGCGACCTCGAGACCGAGACCGTCGAGCACGACCTGGCGTCCGAATGCCTTTCGAAGGCCACGGACGAGGATGGCGGACTGCGCCGTGGGTGATGTCATCTGGACGTCCCTTCTTCTGTGTACAGGTGAAACTGTTTATGACGGTAACACACTGTTTACGTAATAAACAGTCCTAGGATGGGGCCATGGATGACACCGGCGCCGGCGACCCCGATCTGCCACGGGGCATCGCCCTGGCCTGGGGAATCGCGGCGGACCCGCAGCGAGGTCCCAAGCGCGAGATGAGCGTCGAGTCGATCGTCGATGCCGCGGTCGAGCTGGCGGATGCCGAAGGCCTCGGCGCCGTCTCGATGGCTGCCGTCGCCGCGCGCCTCGGCTACACCCCGATGTCGCTGTACCGATATGTCACGGCGAAGGACGACCTCATCCTGCTGATGCAGGAAGAGGCGACCGGCCTCCCGCCGGAGCACGTGCGCGAGGTACAGGGTTGGCGCGGTCAGCTCGAGGCGCTGTACCGCGCCATGGTGCAGATGTATGTGGAGCACTCATGGATGCTCGACATCCAGATCAACGGATCGCCCACGACCCCGAACAGCGCGGCCTGGATGGATGCCGGGCTCGCGGCGCTGGCCGACACTCCGCTCTCGCAGCCCGAGCGGCTCTCGATCATGCTCTTCATCACGGGCCAAGCTCGCTGGTGCGGGTCGATCCTGGCGTCGTACGCGCGGATCGCCCGCGACGAGCACATGGCTGACGACGAGATATCCCGCCGCGAGGATGCGCTGTTCCGGCGGCTCATCACCGCCGAGGCATACCCCGCACTGCGCGCCGCGATCGATGACGGGGTGTTCCTCAGCACGTCCGACCCGTTCACCTTCGGTCTGGAACGCGGGTTGGACGGGATCCAGGCCTACTTGCCCCGTGCCGCAGCGGGAAGGCACGATCAGCCCCGCCCGTGGGGCGCCGACGACGGTGCGGAGATCGCCGGCGACAAGCGGTTCCGCGAGGCCAGGAAGGCCGTGCGCGAGGCCGAGAAGTCGCTGCGCGACGCCCGCAAACTGGAGCGCATCGCGGCGCGCGATGCGCGGGAGCGGGTCCGTCGAGCTCGCACCGGAGCGTGACGCATCGACTGTCCCAGCGTTCACACGGGCCACACGGGTTTACATGCGTTGCGGAGAGGTCCTAAAGTAGGCCCCAGCACGTCTCCCGCGCTGTGCGTGCGGCGAGCGGTGGCGTGCCGCTGGGGATCCTGGAGGAATCATGGCCGAGTTGCCGGATGTCCGCTTCCTGACGGTCGCAGAGGTCGCTGAGCTCATGCGCGTCTCGAAGATGACCGTCTATCGTCTCGTCCACTCCGGCGAGCTGCCCGCAGTGCGGTTCGGGCGCAGCTATCGCGTCCCCGAGTCCGCCGTCACCGAGGCCCTGCATCGGCCCATCGCCGACGTCGGCTAGACTGTCGAGAGGCATTTTCCGCATCTGCCCATCCCGGGCGCATCTCCTCGCGCCCAGACCCCGACATTGTGAGGTTTTCCGTGGGTTCTGTCATCAAGAAGCGCCGCAAGCGCATGGCGAAGAAGAAGCACCGCAAGCTGCTTCGCAAGACGCGCCACCAGCGCCGCAACAAGAAGTAGCGGCACGAACACCAAGCGCCCCCGTTCGGACCCTTGTCCGTCGTAGGGGCGCTTCGTGTTCCTCCACCACCACATCGCGCCGGCAAAGAGAGGCCGTTCATGCAGTCGATCACCGTCCAGCAGCTTCGGGAGCGAACGGATACGCCGCTCATCGATGTGCGCGAGGTCCACGAGTACGAGGCGGGTCACGTGCCTGGATCCGTCAACCTGCCGATGTCGACGCTCGGCGATCACTTCGACGAACTGCCGGCCGAGGCCTTCGATGTGATCTGCCAGATCGGGGGCCGGTCGGGCCGCGTCGTCGAGGTGCTCACGGCCCGCGGGTTCGACGCCACGAACGTCGATGGCGGCACATCCGAATGGATCGCGGCGGGCTATCCGATCGAGCAGTGAATGCCGGTCCTCCGGTGGAGCGTCGACTTTAGGATGAAACGGTGACGACGCTCACTCTCGTCGGCAAGCCCGACTGCCACCTGTGCGATGTCGCACGCGAGGTCGTCGAGACCGTCGTTGCCGAACTGCCCGAGGATGCCGTCGAGGTCGAAGAGCGTTCGATCCTGGAGGATCCCGCGCTCTACGAGGTCTGGTGGGAGAAGATCCCGGTCGTTCTCATCGACGGTGCGTTCCACGCGCACTGGCGCGTCTCACCCGATCGGCTTCGCGCGGCACTCGTCGCCGGCGCGTGAGCGGATCGGCCCTCAGAGCTCGACGACCTCTGCGCCGGGCGCGTTGGTCTTGACCGACTCGATGCCGCCGATCGCGCTCGCCTTCGACGAATAGCCCTGACTCGTCGCGATCACCTGTCCGTTCGACGCCTTGAGATTGAACCGCCAGTCGCCGCCCTTGTCCACCCAGAGTTCGAACTTGCCCGCCATCAGTGCCTCCTCGGATCTGCCCGCCCCGGACATGCCGGGCGGGAATGCCCTCGTGTTCACGCTAACGGTCGACTGCAGCAGGGGAAAGGGCCAGAGTGCGCGGCACGGGCGGTTGGGCCCGCGGAGTCGCGGTCAAGGCGCGAGGCGCGTAGGCCCTCTGAAGAGATAGGTGACCTCGCGGATGGACGATTCGCCCAGCAGGAGCATCATCACCCGAGCGAGTCCCATGCCGAACCCACCGTGCGGCGGGGCGCCGTAGCGGAAGAAGTCGAAGTAGAAGTCGAGATGCTCGGCCCCGAGACCCTTCTCCTTCGCCTGGTCGATCAACACGTCGACGCGGTGTTCGCGTTGCGCGCCGGTGGTGATCTCGACGCCCTTGAAGAGCAGGTCGTAGCTCTTGGTGAGCCCGGTCTCCTCATCGCGCATGTGATAGAACGCGCGGATCGCGGGGTGGTAGTCCGTGATGAAGACGAACTGGTGGCCGTAGGTCTCCTCGACATGGGCCGAGATCTGGCGCTCGCCCTCGGGGTCGAGGTCGCCGTCGGTGCGGGGGACCTCGTATCCACGGCTCTTCACGATCTCGAGCGCCTCGGCGAGCGGAATGCGGGGGAACGGGATCGCCGGTACGACGACCTCGAGGCCGAACAGCTCCTCGATCTCGGCGCCGTGCTTCCCCTTCACGGCCGCGAACGCCGTGGCAAGGAGCTCCTCCTGCATCTTCGCGACATCCTCGTGCGAGTCGATCCAGCTGATCTCGGCGTCGATCGACGTGAACTCGGTGGCGTGGCGGCTCGTGAAAGACGGGTCGGCGCGGAACGCCGGGGCGATCTCGAAGATCTTGCCGAAGCCGGCGACCTGGGCCATCTGCTTGAAGAACTGAGGCGACTGCGCGAGGTATGCGGTCTGCTCGCCGAAGTACTCGAGCGAGAACAGCTCGGCGTTCGATTCGGACGCGGACGCCATGAGCTTCGGCGAGTGCACCTCGACGTAGTCCCGCTCGACCCAGTAGCTGCGCATGGCGTGCTCGAGCGTCGTCTGCACACGGAAGATGAGGTTGTTCCGACGCTGACGCAGGTCGAGGAAGCGCCAGTCCATCCGCTTGTCCTGCCCGCTGTCGGCCGCGATCGGGGTCTCGGGGAGGGCCGCGGCGGCGATGTCGAGCGACGCGATCTTGATCTCGACGCCGCCGAGCTTGACGCGCTCGTCGTGCTTGAGCTCGCCGTGCACCGTGAGGAACGTTCCCGTGGTCATCGCTGAGATTGACTCGGTCAGCGCGAGGGCCGCGGCATCCTGCTCGGTTCCGGTCCCTGAGCCGGTCGAAGGGTCGACGGGCCGGGTCGCCGGGTTTACCAGCTGAACGGCACCGGTCTCATCGCGCAGGATGACGAACTGGACTTTCTTCTGATCCCGGACGGTCTCAACCCATCCCGACACCGAGACCGGGCCGTCTGGAAGGGACTGCAGCTGCTTGACGAGAAGGCGTTCACTCACGAGCGACCAGTCTACGTGGCGGGATGCCGGCTCCCGACGGGCCGCCTGGTGTGCTCGGCACGCAGTTGATCATGTCTTGCTGCCGGTGGTGACGGAGGCCCATCCGGTGTCGGAGGCGAGGTCCTCGACACGGACCGCGAGGATCAGGGTCGGTGCGGCACCGCCGACGGTGGGCAGGTCGCCGCTGCGTGCGGCGACATCCGAAGCCAGGCCGCGCCGCGGTGCGATGTCCCGTTCGCGGGTGAAGGCCGAGGGAATCGTCCCGCGGACCGACACACAAGATGACCGGCGAGATCCTGGCGCGTCACAGTGCCGGGCTCCGATCCGCTACGCCGGCTTGAGCGGCCGGAACAGGCGGGTCAGCGATTCCCCGGTCGCAGCATCCTTCTCATCCAGGTACTCCTCCCACACCGGGCCCTCCAGCTCGAGCTCGCGGCCATCAGCCATGATGTTGACCTCGAGCTCGGTCTCGGTCTCTCCCAGCGACTCGCTCGGGCCGACGTGCACGGTCGTCGCGACCTCGCCGCCGGGCAGTTCGACATGCTCGATCCCGCCTTCCGAGGCGAACGGACCCGCCACCTCGTAGCCCACGGCGACGTCGTAGCCATCGTCAGTGGCGTCGAAACAGGCGATCGCGGGTCCTTCGGGCACGATGTCGTGACTCACCAGCACGTCGATCACCGTCCCCAACGCGTCGCCCAGGCGCCCCGCCATCTCATCCGCGGCGGCATGGAATCGCACTGCTGCCAGATGCCGCACCGGAGCATCGATGACGTGGTATTCGAAGGCCACTGCGACCACCTCCGGGCGTCACGATACGCCGATGCGCCCATCGTGGCGAGCCTCCGAACGACGAGGTCGGCACGCTCGGCGACCCCACAGAACCGCCCCACGTAGACTGGTGCGGTGCCCGCAGACCGCCTTCATCTCGTGCGCCACGGGGAGGTTCACAACCCCCGTCGTGTGCTCTACGGCCGTCTTCCGGGCTATGGCCTCAGCGCCGACGGTCGACGGATGGCACGGCAGGCGGCGGAGTACGTGAAGGGGCTCGGTCGTCCCATCGCCGCCCTCGTGGTCTCGCCGCTGCAGCGTACGCAGGAGTCGGCAGAGCCGTTCACCGAGATCTTCGGAATCGAGCCGCTCATCGATGAGCGTGTCATCGAGCCGACCAATGTCTTCGAGGGCCGGCACATGGCACGCGCCCTAGTGAATCCGTGGAACTGGCGCCATCTGCGCCGCCCGGCACTGCCCAGCTGGGGCGAGCCGTACGTCGAGGTCATCGCTCGGATGAACGCTGCGATGACCCAGGCGTGGGAGTCCGTCGACGGCGGCGATGTCGTCATCGTCTCGCACCAGCTGCCGATCTGGGTGACCCATCTGGCCGTTGCCGGCCTGCCATCCCGCCACGATCCGCGCGACCGTCGATGTGCGCTCTCGAGCATCACGAGCCTCGAGATGGTCGACGGCAGGTGGACGGAGGTGTCGTACGCCGAGCCGGCTTCGACCGCCGGCGCCGTGGACGTGGGGGCGGTGTGATCGCGCGACGCGGCCGGGCTGCGGCATCCGCTCTGCTCTCGGCCGCGCTGATCGCGGGACTTGTGGGCTGCTCCAATGATCCGCTGGCGGACCAGTACCGGGCCGGCGACAACAAGGGATACATCGCGGGAGACTTCCGCGTCGTCGAGATTCCCGCCGCTGATCGGGGCGACCCTGTCGAGTTCGAGGGGACGACCGAGTCCGGAGACTCCGTGTCGAGCGGGGACTTCGCAGGCGGGGTGCTCGTGGTCAACTTCTGGTACGCCGCCTGCGGACCGTGCCGCGCGGAGGCGCCCGACCTCGAGAAGGCCTACTCGGCTTTCGAGGGGCAGGATGTCGCCTTCCTCGGCATCAACACGGTCGATGCGCCCCAGGCTGCCGCCGCGTTCGCCGACACCTATGGAATCAGCTATCCCAGTGTCATGGCGGCGCAGGACGGAGCGGTCAAGCTCGCGTTCGCCGAGCGCACCCCCATCAACGCGACGCCGACGACCCTCGTGCTCGACGGCGAAGGTCGAGTGGCCGCGCGGATCATCGGGCAGCTGCCGGACGACTCGTTCCTGACCACCCTCGTGCGCGACGCACTGGACGAGCTGTGAACGTCGCCGGCATCGTCGCAGACGGTTCGCTGCTGCTGGCGATCCCGATCGCCGTGCTGGCAGGGCTCATCTCGTTCCTCTCGCCGTGCGTGCTGCCGCTGGTGCCGGGCTATCTCGGGTTCATCGGCGGTGCAGTCACTCCTCGCGTGTCGACCGGCTCAGCGGCCGATGGCGGTGGCCCGGCTGTCGCGGCCAAGGGTGCCGCCGGCTCCAGGACCGCCGTCCAGGTCGAGGCGCCCGCCCGCGGGCGTCTGCTGCTCGGGGTGATCCTGTTCATCGCAGGCTTCACGCTGGTGTTCATCAGCGTCGCGATGCTCGGCGGCACCCTCGGCCGGTTCTTCCTGGAGTACGCGGAGGCCATCACGCGCGTGCTGGGCGTCGTCATCATCGCGATGGGTCTGGTGTTCATCGGCGTCTTCGGCATGGCGCAGCGCACCATCCGCCCGCAGGTGCGAGGAAACCTCGGCCTGATCGGAGCGCCGCTGCTCGGCATCGCTCTCGGCATCGGGTGGACGCCCTGCATCGGACCGACGCTGGCGGTCATCCTGGGCATGTCGTTCGACGGCGGGTCCGCCGCGCGCGGCGCGATCCTCGGGCTCGCGTACTCGCTGGGCCTCGGCATCCCGTTCGTCCTGATCACTCTCGGATTCGGGTGGGCGACGCGGTCCGTCACGTTCCTCCGCCGGCACATCCGTGCCGTCAACCTCATCGGCGGCGGCATCCTGATCGTGCTCGGAATCCTCATGGTGACGGGCGTCTGGACCGCCTTCATGACCCAGCTGCAGGGGGTGTTCTCCAGTGTCCCGCTACCGTTCTGACGCGTCGACGGGGTCGCCCGTCGAGGGAATGCTGCGGCCCTCAGACCATGCCGACAGCACACCCGAGGCGGCATCCGGCATCACCCAGCCGCCGCTCGGCGTCGTCGGATGGCTCCGCTGGGGGTGGCGTCAGCTCACCTCGATGCGCACCGCGCTCGTGCTCCTGCTGCTCCTCGCGATCGCCGCTGTGCCCGGGTCGCTCGTGCCGCAGCGGAGCGCCGATCCCAACGGCGTCACGCAGTTCTTCTCCGAGAATCCCGACCTGGCGCCCATCCTCGACAAGCTGAGCCTGTTCGACGTCTACTCCTCGCCGTGGTTCTCGGCGATCTACATCCTGCTGTTCATCTCTCTCATCGGCTGCGTCATCCCGCGCACGGGGCACCACTGGAAGGCCCTGCGGGCACGGCCGCCGCGCACGCCGTCACGCCTCGAGCGTCTCGATGCGCACCGGGAGGCGATCGTCGAACTGGCGCCCGACACGGATGCCGCCACGCGGTCCGGCACGAGTGCCACCGCGGCCGCCCAAGCCGCGATCACGCTCGCCCACGACCAGCTGAAGCGCGCCCGCTATCGCGTCGAGCGATACGACACGGGTGCGACGCTCTCGGTCTCTGCGGAGCGCGGCTACCTCCGCGAGACCGGCAACCTGGTGTTCCACACCGCGCTGATCGGCGTGCTGGTGTCGGTGGCCCTCGGCGGCGGATTCACCTACACCGGCCAGAGCGTGATCATCGAAGGCCGCACGTTCGTGAACACGATGCTCGACTACGCATCCTTCAATCCGGGACGATTCGTCGACGAAGAGAAGCTCGCGCCGTACTCGCTGACCCTCGACGAGTTCTCGGTCACGTATCAGCCCGCAGGCACGACCGGCGAAGGCCAAGCGGGCGACTTCGCGGCACACCTGACGACCCGGCTCGCGGGCGAGGCCGCACAGCAGGGCGACGTGCGGGTCAACCATCCGCTCGAGCTGGCCGGCGACCGCATCTACCTCATGGGCAACGGGTATGCCCCGACGATCACGATCCGCAACGCGTCCGGCGATGTCGTCTATTCGGAATCCGTGCCCTTCCTGCCCCAGGACAAGAACCTGACCTCGCTCGGGGTCATCAAGGTTCCGGACGGACTGCCGGAGCAGCTCGGACTGGTCGGATTCTTCTATCCCACTCAGGCCGAGCTGACGACCGGAGCGTTCTCGTCCCGCTATCCCGCCCTCGTCAACCCGGTCGTCTCGCTCAACGTGTATGCCGGCGATCTGGGCATCGATGACGGCACACCGCGTTCGGTGTACACCCTCGATCCGACAGGCATGACGAGGCTCACGGGCGGCGACACCGGCGTCGACTCGATCGAGCTCGCACCCGGCGAGACGCAGGACCTGCCCGGCGGCTACGGCACGATCACGTTCGAGAACGAAGCGCCCGCCGGCGCCGAGGGCTACGAGGGGTCGGTCAAGCGTTTCGTGTCGCTCTCCATTCACCGGGATGTGGTGGCGCCGTGGATCCTGGCGTTCGCGGTGCTCGCGACGGCCGGGCTGCTGGCGGCGCTGTTCGTGCCGCGTCGACGCGTGTGGGTCAAGGTCACTCCGCAGGGCCACACACTGCGTGTCGAATTCGCCGGGCTGGCGCGGGGCGAGGACCCGACGCTCGACGCGGCGGTCGCGCAGCTCGCGCAGCGTCACGGCGACGCACTGGAGGCGTCGCTTCGTACGCCGGCGCCGGGCGCGAGCTCGGAGCCCCGGTCCGGGCGCGCGTAGACTTAGGGCATGCCCGAAACCGCCCCGCTCACGCTCGATTCGGTATCGGTGCTCCTGGTCTGGACGGCAATAACCATCTACGCGCTCGCGTTCATCGCCTACGCGGTCGACCTGGCGCGCCGGTCGGCCCAGGTCGTCGACACGAAGGATGCGCGTGAGCGCGAGCTGGTGGGCGCCGCAGCTGCCGGTGCGAGCGCCACCCGCTCGAGCGCTATGGGCAGGGTGCGAGCCGAGGAGCGCGCCGCCGACGAGGCGCTGAACGCCCGCCCGGCCGACCGCCGACGGCAGCTGTGGGCGCGGATCGGCACGGCCCTGACCGTGCTCGCCTTCGTGTTCCACGTTTCCGGCGACGTCACGCGAGGCCTTGCCGCGGGCCGGGTGCCGTGGTCGAACATGTACGAGTTCTCACTCACAGGCACGATGCTCATCGTCGCGGTGTACCTGGGGGTGCTGTTCCGCTACGACCTGCGCTTCCTCGGCACATTCATCACGGGCCTGGTCGTCGTCCTGCTGGGCGGGGCGACCCTCGCGTTCTACGTCGAGATCGTGCCGCTCATGGATCCGCTGAAGAGCGTCTGGCTCGTCATCCACGTCTTCGTCGCATCGCTCGCCACCGCGCTGTTCGCGTTGGCGTTCGGGCTGTCGGTGGTCCAGCTGATGCAGGCGCGTCGTGAGCGCAAGGCGCTCGCCGCCGACGCAGCGGCCGATGGCTCGGCCGACGGCACCGGTGCGGTCAAGACACGGCCCGGATTCCTGCGGACCCTGCCGAGCGCCGAGGCGCTCGAGTCGCTGGCCTACCGCTTCGCGATCCTGGGGTTCATCTTCTGGACCTTCACGCTCATCGCCGGATCGATCTGGGCCAACGACGCCTGGGGCCGATACTGGGGGTTCGACACGAAGGAAGTCTGGACCTTCGTCATCTGGGTGCTCTACGCGGGCTACATCCACGCGCGGGCGACCCGCGGCTGGCGTGGGTCGCGATCGGCCTGGCTGTCGATCATCGGGTTCGCTGCCGTCCTCTTCAGCTTCACAATCGTGAACATGTTCTTCAAAGGCCTGCACGCCTACTCCGGCCTGAGCTGACCCGCTCGGTTCGCGCCGCATCCGTCGTGGCCGCTTCGGCGGGTGCTTTCTCACCGGGCGTCGCCGACTGCACCGCGAACCCACACAACCGTCCGCGAACCCACACGTTGCGGGTACGCCGGGGTGTGGGTTCGCTCGCAGGTTGGTGGGTTGAGCCGGAGAGTCCTGGGCAAGCGTGGTTACGGCGATCGAACAGCCGGCCGCCTGCCGATCGCATCGCCGACCACGCACGTCACAGCCCCGCACCGCGAACCCGCACAACCGTCCGCTAACCCACACGTTGCGGGTGCGCGAGGGTGTGGGTTCGCGCGCGGGTCGGTGGGTTGGGCCGGCAGGGCTCTGCCTCGAAAGTGTCAGGCCATGGCAGGGGATGCCGTCAGCAGCTCTCGCGCGGATGTCGTACGTCGACGCGTAACGGCGATGGCCGTGGCACCAAGCGCCAGCACCGACCAGATCGCGAGCCCCGCGAGGGCTGCTCCGACGCCGGATGCCGACGTGAGTGCGGCCACCATGCCGTTGTAGGCGGGAGCGGTCGGCATGAGCGCCGCCACGCTCGACAGCACGCCGGGTACGGTCGACACGACACCGGTCGCGACGGCGAGCACGCCGATCAGCGCCGAGAGCCAGCGTCCTGTGCCGCCGAACACGGCGACGAGCGCCTGGTTCACCGCGGCGAACGCGATGCCCGCCGCGATCGAGACTCCGGCGAACACCCACCACGAGGTCCAGTCGTAGGATGCCGCGAGCTGCACGACAGCGGCCACGAGAAGTCCCTGCGCTGCGCCCAGGGCCGCCGCCGGGGCGAATCCACGCAGGGCGAGCAGCACCGAGGGGGCACGCGAGGTGAGCGCGCGGCGCGAGACCGCCTGCAGTGCCACGAACGTCGCGAGGCCGCCGAACCACAGCGCCAGCATCGCGAGCAGCGGGATGGCGGACGCGCCGAAGAGGGAGGTGCCGACGCCCTTCGCGCCGACCGGGTCGGCGACCACAGCCGCGAGGCTGGTCGCCTCGTCGTCACTGTAACTGGGCACGGAGTCGGCGGCGGTCTGCAGTCCGCCGGCGAGTTCGCCCGTGCCGTCCGCGAGGGACTGGACACCGTTCGCGAGCGTCTGCGACCCAGTCGACAGCTGGTCGGCGCCACCGGCGAGCTGCGTCGCGCCGCTCGAAATCGACTGCGCGCCGGCAGCGGACTGGTCGATGCCGCCCGCGAGCTGTGAAATGCCGTCGGCGAGGGTTCGGGTCCGTGTTGCGGCATCCGTCAACCCCGCGCCCGTCTCCGACGTGAGCTGTGCGATGCCCGCCGACGTCGGGGCCGCGTATGCGCTCGCGGTGCCCGCGCTGGTGGCGGCCGTGACCGCTCCCTGAGCGGCGCTGCCCGCGGACTGAGCGAGCCCCGCCGACGTCGCGGCGGCCGCCACGACCTGATCGCACAACGGCGATCCACCTTCCGCCGTGCACTGCGCGGCCATTGCGCCCATCGTGACCGCGAGCGTCTGCGCCGACTGTGCGACAGCGCCGGCAGCCGCGGCAGTCGACGCCGTGTCCGTCGCCGCCTGCGCCGCGTACGTCGCGCTGTCAGCGGCGGCTGCCACGAGCTCGGGGCTCTGCACCTTTGCAGCGGCCTGGTCGAGACCCGCGGCCAAGGCCGTCGCGCCCGCCGCGGCTTCGCGCGTCTTGCCGGCCAGAGTCGTGAGCCCGGTGCCGAGGTCGCCCGCGCCCGAGGCGACGCCCCGCGCGCCATCGGCGAGCTGCGTAGCACCTCCAGGGAGAGCGGCTGCGCCATCCGCCGCTTTCTGCGCCCCGGCAGCGAGGTCGTCGGCACCCTCGGCCGCCGTGCCCAGCTGATCGCCGAGCGTGGTGAAACCGAGGAAGACGTTCTCGAGATACACCTTCGACAGCTCGTCGCCCATCAGCGATGCCGCAGCCGTCGTCACCTGCGCAGTGATCGCGTCGTCGACGATGAGGCTGTCGGGCGGAGTCTGCACATCGATCGTGGCCCGCTCAGGCGTCGAGCCGGGCTGCGTCGAGGTCGCCGCCGCAGAGAAGTTCTCGGGGATCGTGACGACCGCCGAGTACGTGCCGTCGGCGAGACCCTCCGCCGCGTCGTCGGCGTTGGAGATCGTCCAGGTGAGGTTGCTCGGCTGGTCATCGGAGCCCTCGACGAGTCCCGCAGTGAGCTGCCGGCCGAGGGGCACGTACTGGTCGTTCACCGTGACGGGCTCGTCCTCGTTCACGATCGCCGCATTCAGCCCGTCGAGCCGCTCGACCGGGTTGTACAGCGCGGCGACGAGCACCCCGCCGATGACGACGGGCAGCAGCAGCACGCCGATGAGGGTCAGCCACGTCACGGGGCGACGCGTGCGCGCCCGCTCGATGGCCAGAGACATGCGGTTTGCGGTCATGACAGCACCTCGGTGGGGACGGATGAAGCGGAGAGATCGAGCACGGCGGGAACAGGCCGCCGCGCCTCGAGAAGGAGCGCGCGCGCGACGTCGGGGTCGAGGGCCGACACGAGCACAGTGGGCGAGTCGGCGTCACGCAGCACCGCGGCGGCGCGGTCGCGGACCGCGGTGGATGCGAGGGTGTCGGCGTTGTCGACGACGACGATTGCGGGCCCGCCACGCACCGCGCGGCGGAGTTCGGTGACGGGATCGTCCGCACCACTCAGCAGTGCGACACCGACATGCGAGCGCACCCACGCCGAACGTTCAGGGATCAGGTGCCCGGCAACGCGAAGCCTGCCGCCGCTCGGTGCGACGCGCCCCGCGACAGTGAGCAGCAGCGCGCGCGCAGCGCGAGGGTCGGCGGATGTCACGATCAGCGACTCGCCGCGCTCGATGCGGGCGCTCGCGCCGCTGTAGAGGACGAGGTCGCCATCGGCGAGCGTGAGGTCCTCCGCGACGACCGCCGCTGTGGTGTGCGGCTCGGGCCAGTCGGCCAGTGCGAGCTCACGCTCGACGGCCTCGCCCTCGATGTCGAAGCGGGGGAGCACCCGGTCGAGCCATGCCGGCATCCACCACGCCTTGTCTCCCAGCAGAGCCATGACGGCCGGCACGAGCGTCATGCGCACCAGGAAGGCGTCGATCAGGATGCCGACGGCCAGGCCGAGGGCGATGGGCTTGAGCGACGCATCCCCTTCGGGCACGAACGCCGCGAAGACGGCGAACATGATCACCGCCGCCGCCGTGACCACCCTCGCCGAAGCCTTGAAACCGGAACGGACCGTCTGCACGCCGAGCGCGTGATCGGAGCCGCCGCGGCGGGCACGGGCGTGGACGAAGTCCTCACGCATGCGCGAGACGAGGAACACCTCGTAGTCCATCGCGAGCCCGAACAGCACGCCCATCAGGATGATCGGCATGAAGCTGATGATCGGCCCGACCTTGTCGACGTTGAGCGGCTCGGCGAGCCACCCCCACTCGAACACGGCGGCGACGACGCCGAAGGCCGCGGCGACCGAGAGCAGATAGCCCAGCGCGGCCTTGATCGGCACCCAGATCGAGCGGAACACCATCGTGAGGAGGATCAGCGAAAGGCCGACCACGAACACGCCGAACGGGATGAGCGCTCCGCCGAGGCGGTCGGAGATGTCGATCGCGACAGCAGTGAAGCCCGTCACCTTGAGGTCGACCCCGTACTCGTCGAGCAGTCGATCGTGCTGTGCGCGCAACTCGCGCACGAGCGCGGCGGTCGCCGGATCGTCGGGCGCCGTCTCGGGCACGATCTGGATGATGCCGGTGTCGGCGGTCTCGTTCGGAGTCGCCAGCGCCACGGTCTTCACGCCGGGGATCTTCTCGATCTCGGTGGCGAGATCCTTCATCAGCCCGACCGGGTCGGTGGAGGTCACGATCGTGCCGGTCATGATGAGCGGCCCGTTGAAGCCGGGCCCGAAGTGCTCGGACGTCAGGTCGTAGGCCTGCCGGGCCTCGCTCGTCGTGGGCTGCATTCCGGCGTTCGGCAGCGCGAGCCGAAGGCTGGCGGCCGGGATGGCGAGGATGCCGAGCCCGACGATGACGGCGATCGTCGTGATGATCGGATGCCGGGTCACACCGCTCACCCAGCGGTCGGCGAATCCGCGGCGTGCCTGGGTGGCATCCCTGCGTGTCGGCGTCTCTTCGAGGGATCCGTGACCATCGGACTCGGTGTCGAGCGTCGACTCGACACGTTTCGTCTCGCTTCGCTCGCTCAACGACCGGGAGGCTGTGGCGCTCGACGACCGGGAGGCTGTTGGGCTCGATGACCGGGACTTTCCGGCGCTCGACGACCGGCGGGAACGCGAGACGGCCAAGCCACGGGGACGCCGCTTCCACCCGACGACCCGGGCCTTGGCGAAGCCGAGGAACGCGGGGGTCAGCGTGAGCGCGACGAGCACGGCGATCGCGACTGCGATCGACGCGGCGATGCCCATCGTGGTGAGGAACGGGATGTTCGCGAACGAAAGACCGATGAGGGCGATGAGCACCGTCACTCCGGCGAAGACGACGGCCGATCCGGCGGTGCCGGTCGCCCGGGCGGCGGATTCCTCCGGCTCGACTCCGGCGCGCACCTGATCCTGATGTCGGGCCGCGATGAAGAGCGCGTAGTCGATGCCGACGGCCAGCCCCAGCATCACCGCCAGCAGGGGAGTGGTGGAGGAGATCGTCGCGAACGCGGTTGCGAAGAAGATGAGCGATACCGCGAGCCCGACGCCGATGAGAGCGCTCGCGAGCGGGAACCACGCCATCGCGAACGACCGGAAGGTCACGATGAGCACGAACAGCGCGACGAGCACGCCGACCGCCTCGATGATCGAGATCGTCGGGAGGGACTGCGAGAAGAGGTCGCCGCCGACCACGACCTGCGATCCTGCGGGGAGGGAGTCTTCGAGGTCGACGCCGGCGTCTTTGAGCGCGGTCTTCGTCTCGGGTGAGACATCCGTCGCCTGGCCGTCGAACTGCAGGCGGATGATGGCGGCGGCACCGTCATCCGACACGAGCCCCGTGACCATCTCGTCGAACGGATCCGTCACGGCGAGCACGCCGTCGAGGTCTTCGATCGTCGCGATGCTGTCTTCGATCGCCGACGAGTACGGCTCGTCGTCGACATCGTCGCCGTCGTCCGCCACCACCACGATCTGGGCACTCGTTCCGCTCGCCTGCGGGAAGGAGCGGCCCAGCTGCTGGATGCCGGCCTGCGACTCGGTGCCGGGGATGGAGAACGAGTTGTCCGTGCCCTTCATGAAGATGGCCGCGCCGCCGCCTGCGATCGCCAGCAGAAGGAGCCACGCGACGAGCACCCGCCACGGGTGGCGGTACGACCAGCGGCCGAGTGCGTAGAGAAGGGTGGACAACAGCGCCTCCGAGGTCGGATTCAGAAAGACTTTTCAGAATGGATACAGCGCTGTATCGGATACATGAGTGTATCGTAGATCGCATCAAGGCCCCGAACCTGAGTAGTGGCTGTCAAGATGAGCGTGAGGAGAACGGATGACCGACACCGTCGCCGCGACCACGCGCCGCCGCGAAGCCACACGCCAGAAGCTGCTGGACGCCGCAGCGCAGGTCTTCGCTGAAGTGGGCCTCGACGCTGCTTCCGTCGAGGCCATCTGCGAGCGTGCAGGATTCACCCGCGGTGCGTTCTATTCCAACTTCGAGACCAAGGACGAGCTCTTCCTCGAGCTCTCCGGCAATGTCGCCCGCGAGCGGGTGCGAGCAGTCCGCGGTCGTGTGCTCGAGCTCGAAAGCGCCGGTGCTCTCGATGACACGCCGACTCGCGCGTTCGACATCGTCCAGCAGGTGCTCGACATCTCGGCCGACGACCGGCTAGGCGTGCTGCTGATGAGCGAGATCCGCATCCACGCGCTGCGCAATCCGCAGCTCGCGGCCGCCTACCTCGCCCAGGAGGACGAGATGCGCCGCAGCGTCTCGCAGATCATCGAAGACATCGCCCGTGCCAAGGCGCTGCGCTTCCGCATCCCCGCCGACGAGGCCGCGCGCCTCATGCTGACGGTGTGGGAGGGGGCTTCGGTGCGAGCCGTCATGTCCGGCCTCGACTACGAAGAGATGTGCGTCCACACGAACGCAGAGCTCGCACGAGTGGCACAGCTGATCATCGACGCGCCCGAGGACTGAACGCGTCGTCGAAGCGATGAGTGTCAGCCGCCCAGGAGCCCGTAGCACCGCGCGATCCGCGCCCGCCACCACTCAGCGCGCTCGTCGGCCGCAGCGTGTTCATCGAGCAGGACCGGGTCCGGCGACACCCGACCCACCGGCAGCACGCCATGGCGCGGCACGAGCGCCGGCGAGACGACATCCGCTGTGAAGAGCGAGGACGTTCCCAGCCCGCAGTCGTAGTCGAGCTGGGGGAGCGCGGCGGCCAGCGCCGCACCCATCGCGAGGCC
This sequence comes from Microbacterium pumilum, assembly GCF_039530225.1. NCBI lineage: Bacteria > Bacillati > Actinomycetota > Actinomycetes > Micrococcales > Microbacteriaceae > Microbacterium > Microbacterium pumilum. The sequence continues at coordinate 4,242,936 of NZ_BAAAOH010000001.1, read as the reverse complement.
AACCGACGTGTCGAGGGCGCTCGAGACGACGACCGGAAGGCCGGCTTCCGCGACGATCCCGAGGGCTCGCCTGACGCCGCCCAGCGGCTGCACCTTGATGACGAGCAGATCAGCGGCACCCGCGCGCGCGACCGCGAGCGGATCCGCGGCCTTGCGGACGCTCTCGTCCGCCGCGATCGGAATGCCCATGTACTTGACTCGGCGTCGCAGCTCGGCGAGTTCGTCCACGGTCTCGCACGGCTGCTCGGCGTACTCGAGGTCGTACTCGGCGAGCGCGTGGATGGCGTGCTCGGCCTCGTCCACGTTCCAGGCGCCGTTGGCGTCGATGCGGATTCTGCCCTCGACGCCGAGCGCGATGCGCACCGCCGCGACGCGCGCGATGTCATCGGCGAGGCGCTGCCCGGGCTCTGCGACCTTGACCTTGGCCGTGCGGCAGCCGTCGAATCGCGCCAACACCTCGGGGACGGATGCCGCGGCCACGGCGGGGACGGTCGCGTTCACGGCGATCTCGTGCCGCAACGGCAGCGGTTGCGGCATCCACCCGAAATCGATGGCCGCCGTGAGCCACGCCGACGCCTCATGGTCGTCGTACTCGACGAATGGAGAGAACTCCGTCCAGCCCTCCGGTCCTTCGAACAGCACGGCTTCGCGCACCTCGATGCCGCGGAAACGCACAGCGAGTGGAAGCGCGACGACGCGCGCCGAGGAGAGCAGCTCGTCGAGAGGGGGGAGGGTTGCCGCATCGTTGCTCACGCGCTCCATCATGCCCTCTTCGCTCGGGCTTTCAGACGCGCGTCATCCGAGCCGGCCGTCCTCCGGTCGCACCACCCGCAGCCAGCGGAAGCCGTACGGAGGCAGTTCGATCGCCGCCGCGCTGCGGTCGTCGAGGTCGATGCGACCGGGTCCGAGCAGATCCGACAGCGCGGTGGCATCGGGGTCGTCCGTGAGGGTGATCGTCGTCTCGACGGCGACATCCGAGAAGTTGTGCAGCGCGATGAATCGCCCGACATCCGCGCTGATCGAATGCGCCAGCACCGCGGACTGCTCCTGCTCGAGCACCTCGAAGCGCCCCCAGCCGATCTCGGGCGAGGAGCGATAACGCACGGTGAGGCGCTGGATGAGCTGCAGCAGTGACCCGTCGTCCGTGTACTGGTCGTCGACGTTCACATGCTGCGGCGCGTAGCCGCCCTCCGGGATCGGCGCGACCAGCCGCGACTTCGCAGCGTGCGAGAACCCGCCGTTCTTGGCGCGGCTCCACTGCATGGGCGTGCGCACGGACTGCCGCCCCGCGATCTGGATGTTCTCGCCCATTCCGATCTCTTCGCCGTAGAACAGCACCGGCGTCCCGGGAAGCGAGAACAGCAGGCTGTAGACCATACGGATGCGGCGGGGATCGCCGCCGAGCATAGGGGGCACGCGGCGCGTGATGCCACGCCCGTACACGCGCTGGCGCTCGTCCGGCGCGAAGGCCTCGAAGACCTCTTGCCGTTCCGCATCGGTCAGCTTGTCGAGCGTCAGCTCGTCATGATTGCGCACGAAGTTCGCCCACTGGCTCTCCCTGGCGGTCGCAGGTCGTGCTTCGAGCGCGCGGATCAGCGGCGCCGGATCAGACCGCGCCAGCGAAAGGTGGAGCGCCTGCATCCCGATGAAGTCGAACTGCAGTGTGAGTTCTTCGCCCTCGTGTCCGCCGAAGAACTCCAGCTGCTGATCGAACGGCAGGTTCACCTCGCCGAGAAGGATGGCTTCGCTCCGGCGTCGCTGCAGGAAGCGGCGGATCTCGCGCAGGTGCTCGTGCGGGTCGCCGATATCGACACCGGGGGGAGCCTCGATGAGGAAGGGCACCGCGTCGACGCGGAAGCCGTCGATGCCGAGTTCGAGCCAGAAGCCGATCATCTTGGCGATCTCGTCCCGTACTTTCGGGTTGGCGATGTTCAGATCGGGTTGGTAGCGGTAGAAGCTGTGCAGGAAGTACTGTCCGGTGGCTTCGTCGAGCTGCCAGACGCTCGTCTCCTCCCCGGGGAACACGGTCTTCGCCTGCTTCTTCGGCGGGTTGTCGACCCACACGTAGAAATCGCGGAACTTCGACGTACGACTGCGGCGCGCGTTCACGAACCATGGATGCTTGTCGGAGGTGTGATTGACGACGAGGTCGACGATGACCCGGATGCCGCGATCATTCGCCGTGCGGATGACCTCGACGAGGTCGCCGTGGCTTCCCAGCCTCGGGTCGACGCCGTAGAAGTCGGTGATGTCATAGCCGTCGTCGCGGTCCGGACTCGGGTAGAACGGCATCAGCCACAGGCACGTCACGCCGAGATCGGCGAGATAGTCGATGCGCTGCGCGAGCCCCGGGAGGTCGCCGACCCCGTCCCCGTCGCTGTCGAAGAACGTCTCGACGTCGAGGCAGTAGATGACCGCGGTCTTCCACCACAGGTCGCTGGTATCGCTGATCTTCACCGGTCCACTCTGTCGGGAGTCGTCCGGCATCGGCAGGGGCTTGCGGGATGGGGTCCCATGGGCAATGTCGGCGGGATTCTCCATACACTGATGTGCGGTTGACAATAGTGTGTGGCACACATTACAGTGTGAGGCATGAGCGAGACCGAAGCACTCGACACCCACCTGCAGGAGCTGCGGCGGGGCACCATCGTGCTGGCGTGCCTGCGGCTGCTGGCGCAGCCGGGGTACGGGTACGGCCTGCTCGAAGAGCTCGAGGCGCGCGGATTCGACACCGACGCGAACACGCTCTACCCCCTGCTGCGGCGCCTCGAGAAGCAGGGACACCTCACGAGCGAGTGGAACACCGACGAGGCACGGCCTCGCAAGTTCTACCGCACCAGCGCGGCAGGCGCTCGCCTGGCCGCCGCCCTCACCGATGAATTCCGCGCGATCGCCGGGTCGATCGACGCTCTCCCTCAGGAGGACTGACATGAACGCCCACTCCATGACCCTGACCGAGCGCTATGTCGCTGCGGCGATGCGCACCGTTCCTGAGCGCTCGCGCGACGACCTCGCGGCCGAGCTGCGCGCGTCGATCGACGATCAGATCGACGCCCGCGTTGAAGCCGGCGAGGCGCAACTCGACGCAGAGCGCGCCGTTCTCACCGAACTCGGCGACCCCGATGCGCTGGCAGCCGGGTACACCGACCGCCCGCTCTACCTCATCGGTCCCGGCCTGTACCTCGTGTGGTGGCGCCTGCTCAAGCTGCTGCTGTGCATCGTGTGGCCCATCGCCGTGGCGGCGGTCCTCCTGGGCCAGTTGATCGCGGGGGACGATATCGGCCAGATCGCGGGCACCACGGCGACAACAGCCATCGCGATCCCGGTGTACATGGGTTTCTGGGTGACGCTGGTGTTCGCCATCCTCGAGCGTTCGTCGAGTGCGCGCGCCAACGCCGAGCTCGTGCCGTGGAACGTCGACAACCTACCGGAGCCGCGCCCACTCGGCGTCGGCGTGGCCGATCTCGTCGTTTCGCTCATCCTCCTCGCCGCTGCGGCGATCGCCGTGGTGTGGGATCAGCTGGTCGGATTCGTCCGGGTCGACGGTGAGCCGCTGCCCATCCTGAATCCCGGGCTGTGGCCGTGGTGGATCGTCGCCCTGATCGCTCTGATCGTGGCGGAGATGATCTTCGCGATCGTGCTGTTCCGCACACGCCGCTGGACGAAGGGGCTGGCGATCGCCAATGCCGTTCTGGCGCTCACGGGCGCGATCCCCGCGCTGTATCTGCTGTCCCGGAACGCGCTGCTGAACGAGGCCTTCTTCACGACCGTGATTCCGGCGAACTCCTCCGCCGAGGTGTACAGCATCGTCACGATCCTCACCGGATTCGGCATCGTCGTGATCGCCGGATGGGACATCGTGGACGGCATCCTCAAGACGTGGCGGATGTCGCGCTCAGCGGCCTCAGGGGCCGTCCAGGCCTTCTAGGCTGGCGAGATGCTCACCGACACCCCCGTACGCCTCGGCGTCCAGCTCAAGCCCCAGCACGTCACTTATCCGCAGCTGCGCGATGCTGTCCGTCACCTCGAAGACCTCGGCGTGGACATCCTGTTCAACTGGGACCACTTCTTCCCGCTCTCGGGCGACCCCGATGGACTGCACTTCGAGTCCTGGACGATGCTCGGAGCGTGGGCTGAGCAGACCGAGCGGGTGGAGTTCGGCGCCCTCGTCAACTGCAACAGCTACCGCAACGCCGACCTGCAGGCCGACATGGCGCGCACGATCGACCACATCTCGGCCCGCGGTGGCGAGGGGCGCTTCATCTTCGGCACCGGCTCCGGCTGGTTCGAGCGCGACTACGACGAATACGGGTACGAGTTCGGCACCCCCGGCACCCGCCTCGACGACCTCGCTCAGGGGCTGGCGCGGATCGAAGCGCGCTGGGCGGTCCTCAACCCCGCACCCACCCGCAAGATCCCGGTCATGATCGGCGGCGGCGGCGAGCAGAAGACGCTCCGCCTGGTCGCCCGTCACGCCGACATCTGGCACAGCTTCGTGCGTCCGGACGGACTGGCCCACAAGCTCGATGTGATCGAGCGCTGGGCAGAGAAGGAAGGCCGCGACACGAGCGGCCTCGTGATCTCGAACGAGCTCGAGCGACGGGACGAATCTGTCGCCGACGCCCTCTACGACGGCGGCACCCGCATGTTCACGCTCGGGTTCGGCGGGCCTGACTACGACTACGATCTCGTGCAGTCGTGGCTGCGCTGGCGCGACGCGAAGAACGGCGTGGGGCGCCGCTAGACGCCGTCCCCGCCGAGCCAGGGCTGAGTGGAATGCGACGTCTGGCTCGCGCGCGCCGCGGGGTCGACGCGTTGCGCGGCGACTTCGGATGACGTCATCCCGCGCATCTGCTCGTGGGTGAGCGGCTTGCCGAAGATCGCGTGACGCACTCGGGTCCAGAACGGCAGGCGCTCCTTCGCGGATTCGGGCGTCATGGCGCGATCATCCCACACGCGGCTCGCCGACCATAGGCTTGGGCTCATGGTCTCGGAGCTCTTCGACGGTGATGAATGGATGCCGGCACCCGGCGCCGACGGCTACACCGACATCACCGCGCACGTGTCGAAGGACGGCCGCATCGCGCGCATCGCGTTCCACCGGCCCGAGGTGCGCAACGCGTTCCGTCCGCACACCGTCGATGAGCTCTACCGTGCGCTGGACGTCGCCCGCCAGGATTCGAAGATCGGCGTGGTCCTCCTGACCGGCAACGGCCCGAGTCCGAAGGACGGCGGCTGGGCGTTCTGCTCCGGCGGAGACCAGCGGATCCGCGGACGTGACGGCTACAAGTACTCCGAGACCGACGCGGTCACCGACCCGGCGCGGAGTGGACGCCTGCACATCCTCGAGGTGCAGCGGCTCATCCGGTTCATGCCGAAGGTCGTCATCGCGGTCATCCCCGGCTGGGCGGCCGGCGGCGGGCACTCGCTTCACGTTGTCTGCGACCTGTCGATCGCGAGCGCCGAGCACGGGCGCTTCAAGCAGACCGATGCGGATGTCGGCTCTTTCGACGCCGGCTACGGCTCGGCGTATTTCGCACGGCAGATCGGACAGAAGTTCGCGCGCGAGATCTTCTTCCTCGCCGAGGAGTATTCGGCGCAGCGTGCGTACGAGATGGGCGCCATCAACCGCGTGGTGCCCCACGCCGACCTCGAGCGCGAGGCGATCGCGATGGCGCGGACCATCCTCACCAAGTCGCCGACCGCCATCCGCATGCTGAAGTTCGCCTTCAACGCCGTCGACGACGGCATGGTCGGGCAGCAGGTCTTCGCGGGGGAGGCGACCCGCCTGGCCTACGGCACCGATGAGGCCGTCGAGGGGCGCGACGCCTTCCTGGAGAAGCGCGACCCCGATTGGGCACCGTACCCGTGGCAATATTGACGCGCGGCGCGGCGTGGGCGGATCGAGCGAGTCCCGCAGCGCAGCGAGTCGACATCCCAGCTGAGGCGTCAGTGACCGTATGAAACTCGAGCCCGTCATCGGAGACGATCCTCGCGACATCCTGCGTGCCCTCAAGAGCGCGCTGCACGGCGCCGGTCCCGCGCTCGGACTCGGGGCGGTGAGCACGCTCCCCGCCCAGGTGCGGCCGGGAACCGCGGTGGTCGTGACGACCTCCGGCTCGAGCGGCATCCCGAAGAGCGTCGTGCTGAGCCGTGACGCCCTCATCGCCAGCGCGCTCGCCACCGCCGACCGCGTCGGCGAGGGCGCCTGGCTGCTGACGCTGCCGGCCAGCTATGTCGCCGGCATGCAGGTGCTCGTCCGGTCGATCGTCGCCGACCGCGAGCCCGCGATCCTGAGCGGCTCGTTCACTCCCCAGGCGTTCGCAGCGGCGGCGCTCATGATGGTCTCGACCGAGCGCGGCGAGCGCATCCCGACGTTCACCTCGCTCGTGCCGGCCCAGCTGACGAGACTCCTGGACTGCGCCCAACAGGACACGGCGGTCCTCGCGGCGCTCCGCTCATTTCAGACGATCCTCGTGGGTGGCCAGGCGCTGCCGGCGGCGGTGCTCGAGCGGGCCGAGAGCGCCGGAGCAAGGATCGTGCGCACCTACGGGTCGACCGAGACGAGCGGGGGATGCGTCTACGACGGCGCACCCTTGCGAGGGGTGTCGATCCGGATCATCGACGGCGAGGTGCAGGTCGCCGGGCCGACGCTCGCCGAGGGATACCTCGGGGATCCGGACATGACGGATGCCGTCTTCCGCCGTTCCGCCGATGGGACGAGGTGGTATCTCACGGGCGACGCCGGGCTCATCGAAGACGATCGGCTGCGGGTGCGAGGACGGATCGACAACGTCATCGTCTCGGGCGGCGTGAACATCTCCCTCGACCGCGTCGAACGGGTCGTCCGCAGCATCCCCGGTCTGGAATCCGCTGTTGTCGTCGGGGTTCCCGATCCTCGCTGGGGCGAGGCATCCGTCATCGTCGTCCGGCGCGGCGAGGCATTGCGCCGCAGCGAGTCCATCCAGCTCGAGGAGGCGCGCGAGGCGGTGGCGGGAGCGATCGGTCCGCACGCGCGCCCCGCCCGGCTGGTGCTGGTAGACGATCTCGACACGCTGCCGAGCGGCAAGCCCGACCGGGAGGCGATCCGTTCGGCCGTCACCTCGCTGCGCTGATGCGGTCTCAGTCCGGCGCCGGATCGGGTTCGGTCTGAACCACGCAGAATCGATTGCCCTCGGTGTCTTCGAGCACCACCCAGTCGGCGTCGTCCGGGTAGTCGTCCCAGTCGACCGCTCGTGCACCGAGTCCCAACAGGCGCTCGATCTCGGCGGGCTGGTCGTCGGCATAGATGTCGAGATGGATGCGGGGCGGGTAGTGCTGGGGGTATCCGGTCACCGACAGCGCGAGACTGGCGCCCGGGGCATCCCAGCTCTGCTTATAGGGCGGGTCGAGGATCACCCAGTCCTCTGACGGTGGGCGCCGGTCGACGTATCCGAGCGCCGCCCGCCAGAAATCGCCGGCGCGGCTGATGTCTTCGACCGTCAGCACGGTCGATCCGATGGTCAACATGGCGCCATTTTCGAAGATGCCGATGCCGCACGCCAGGGGCTTGCGCCGGGACCGTTGTCCACAAGCGATGACGCGGAGTGACGTGCCTCATCGGCCCGCGCCGTAGGATCTGTCCTCGTGGCAGGAACCCCCAGCAAGAAGCGCAAGCGTCCAGGACCCACCAAGCAGCCGTCGCGTGGCAATCCGCAGAAGGTTCGCGAGTCCCGCGACCCGCGGCACATCGAACCGGCGACCTCGCGCGACTGGATCGCCGCGGCGCGCCTGCGGACGGTCCCGCTGGCATTCACACCCGTCCTGATCGGCACGGGTGCGGCGATCCTCGTCGTGGACCAATTCCACTGGGTGATCGCGCTCTTCTGCCTCATCGTCTCGGTGGCGCTGCAGATCGGCGTCAACTACGCGAACGATTACAGCGACGGCATCCGCGGCACCGATGACCACCGCGTCGGACCGACACGGCTGACGGCTTCGCGCAAGGTCAAGCCGCGCGCCGTGCTGAACGTCGCCCTGATGTTCTTCGCGATCGCGGCGATCGCCGGCCTCGCGATCACGATCCGGACGCAGCAGTGGTGGCTCATCGCGGTCGGCGCGGTGTGCATCCTGGCCGCCTGGTTCTACACCGGCGGAAAGCGGCCGTACGGCTACTACGGCCTCGGCGAGCTGTTCGTGTTCGTGTTCTTCGGACTGGTCGCGACGCTCGGAACGACCTGGGTGCAGGCGCTCGCGCTGCCGCAGGAAGCCTGGTTCGGCGCCGTGGGCGCCGGTCTCCTGGCGTGTGCGGTGCTGGTGGCCAACAATCTGCGCGATATCGATCAGGACCGCAAGGTCGGCAAGCGCACCCTCACGGTGCTCATCGGCCGCACCGCGACGCGATGGCTGTTCACGATCCTGGTCCTCGCGCCCTTCGCGATCGCGTGCTTCCTGGCGGTGTACTACCCGATCGCGTGGCTGACGCTTCTCGTGCTGCTGGTGGCCCTTCCGGCCGTCCTCATCGTCTGGACCTACCGTGCACCGCGTGAGCTGGTCGTCGCCCTCGGGCTGACGACGCTCACCTCGGTCGCCTACGGTGCGTTCCTGTGCTGGGCGTTCATCGGCTGATCGCGGCAGCCTGGACCCCGCCAGCCCATCATCGAGGGTGACGGACGCCGAGCACCCTCACTCGGTCGCACGGCCGTCGGGGGCGCCGGTCGCGGCATCCTCGACGCTTTCGTCGCTCGCGGCGGCCGCGGCCTTAGCGCGTGCGCGGCTCTCGGCGAGTCCCGCCGAGAGGTCGTCGAGCGGGCGGCGCAGGAAGATGAGCGACAGGCTCAGCCCGATCAGTGCCGCGAAGACGGCAGCCAGCCAGTAGTACTCGCGCATGATCGGGAAGAGCATCAGGATGCCGAACGGCACGAGGAATGCCAGCAGCCGCAACACCGAATAGACCAGGGCGGAGCGCGCTTTCACCTGGCAAGTGTAAATCGCGCCGGGGGCGCCGCCCGCTTCGGCGACGGTTAGGTCACGACCCGACCATGGACGCGAGACCCGCCTAGGATGGAACCGTGGTTCGGGTGCTGCTCATTTCGGCGCTGGTGCTGGCCGCCTTCTGGGTCTTCACCATCGTCGACTGCGCCGTGCAGCCGCCGATCCGGCACCGTGGCGTCAGCAAGCCGGTGTGGGTGCTGATCGTGGTGCTGCTGCCCGTGCTCGGCGGAATCCTGTGGCTCGCAGTCGGCCGCTCGCGTCAGGTGAGCAAGACGGCTCGGCGCGCTCCCGATGATGATCCCGAATTCCTCGGTCGCATCGGCACCGTGAGCGACCAGGACGAGCGCATCCGTCGCCTCGAAGAAGAACTCGCACAGCTCGACGCCGAGAGCGACGACCCCAAGTGGGCCACACCGCAGGGCGGTCCGTCTGTTGCAGGCGGTGCATCCACGAAGCCCCCGTCGGGTGCACCCGCCACGGAGCCGCCGGTACGTCCGGCGGACGGCGACGACGACAGCCGCGGCCAGCGCGGCGCCGTCAGCTGACCGTGACCGACGAGGCACCCCGGCTCACCTCGGCCGCGACGGATGCCGCGGCCGCGCTGCTGTGCCGGCTCGTAGAACTCGGAGTCGGACACATCGTCCTGAGCCCCGGCTCGCGGTCGCAGGCTCTGGCCCTCGTCGCGGCAGAGCTCGAGCGGCGCGGCGCGGTGCGGCTTCACGTACGGATAGACGAGCGGGTCGCAGGCTTCACCGCGCTCGGCATCGGACGTGAGACCCGGATGCCGGCAGCGGTCGTCTGCACATCGGGTACCGCCGTCGCCAACCTGATGCCGGCCGCGCTCGAGGCTCACCATGCGGGTGTGCCCCTGCTGCTCCTCACGGCCGATCGCCCACCCGAGCTGCGCGGCGTCGGGGCGAACCAGACCACCCGCCAGCCCGGCATGTTCGCGCCGACGGTGCGCTACGAGGCGGACCTTCCCGTGCCCGAGCACATCGACCGCGACGGTGACGGCGAACAGAGTCTGATGCTCCGCAGCGTGGCGGAGGAAGCGGTCGCCGCGGCACTCGGCGCGGGGCTCTGGCCGGCGGGACCGGTGCACCTGAACCTTCCGTACCGCGAACCGCTCGCCGGCGGCCTGCCCGACTGGTTCGGCGTGCCTGCGGTGGAGCTCACGGCCGCCTCCGACGATGACCTCGATGCCGCGCCCGCCGAACAGGCGTCCGAGGACGAGGCCTCCGGTGCCCTGTACCAGGGCGGCGGCGGCATCGGCGAGTCCGACATCCCGCTCGAACCGCAGGACGAGCCGCACGTCATCGCGCGCGGCCCGCGGACGATCGTCATCGCGGGCGCCGATGCCGGACCCGCCGCCGAGGCCGTCGCCCACGCCGCCGGGTGGCCGCTCATCGCCGAGGTCGTGAGCGGTGCGCGGTTCGGCCGCAACCTGGTGCACGGCTACCGCACCCTGCTCTCGGATCCGGCGCTGGGCGGTGAGATAGAGCGGGTCATCGTGCTCGGCCACCCGACGCTCAGCCGCGAGAGCGCCGCGCTGCTCTCCGATCCCGAGCTCGAGGTCATCGCCGTGCGAGGACCGGGTGAGCCGCTGAACCTCAACGACACGACGATCGCGGTGGATGCCGTCGCGGTCGCGACGGGAGACCCGGATCGCGAATGGCTCGGGGCGTGGATCCGCGCGTCGCGCGCGGCATCCGTCGATCTCGCACCGCCGGCGCCGGATGCCGCAGGGCTCGCATCCGCGGTGCCGGACGAGCGGCTCGGGGCGATCGCAGCCGAACTCTCCGCCATCCGTGCCCCGCTCGATCGGGCAGCGCTCGTCGACGCGGTGTGGCGTGCCACATGGCCGCACGATCGCCTCGTCTTCGGATCGTCGCGGCTCGTGCGTGTCGCGGATGCCGTGCTCGGCGGCAAGAAGGTGCCGGTGCACGCGAACCGCGGGCTGGCCGGAATCGACGGCACGATCGCGACCGCGCTCGGAATCGCCGTGGCCAGTCAGGCCGGGGGAGCGGTGGGCGTCACGCGACTCGTGCTCGGCGACCTCGCCCTGCTGCACGATGTCGGGGCACTGCTGCTGCCGCCGAGCGAGCGCGAGCCGCGCATCCAGCTGATCGTCGGCAACGACGGCGGCGGCACCATCTTCGACGATCTCGAGGTCGCAGAGGTCGCGGCGCGCGAAGACATGGACCGCGTGCTCTACACGCCGCATTCGGTGCGCATCGAGCAACTGGCGCTCGCGTACGGCTGGGAGTATCAGCGCGTGACGACCCGCGCTGCGCTCGATCAGGCGCTCACGTCACCGGTCGGCGGGCGCCAGATCATCGAGGTTCCGCTCCCGCGGTAGAGGCACCAGGCTGCCGTGAAACCGGCACGGCGGGACGCGTGTGCGGTCACGGCGCGACAAGATGGGCTCATGATCGCGATCAGCCAGAAGCACTGGACGGGCGATGTCGCCGAGCTGCTGCGCGTCGGCGACGGATTCGTTCTGAACGACGTCGACCCGAAGGGCACACCCGGTTACGAGCGCAGCAAGACGCACGCCGCGGAGGACCTCGCCTCAGGTGCGAAGCAGCTGGACGAGTACCAGGAGCGCCTGTTCGCCCAGAGCCGGGTGGATGCCACGAATGCGTCGGTGCTTCTGGTGCTGCAGGCGATGGACTCGGCCGGCAAGGGCGGGATCGTCCGCCACGTCGTCGGATCGGTCGATCCGCAGGGCGTGGCCATCACGGCCTTCAAGAAGCCGACCGAAGAGGAGCTCGCCCACGACTTCCTGTGGCGCGTCGACAGGCGCGTTCCCCAGCCGGGCATCATCGGCGTCTTCGATCGCTCGCACTACGAGGATGTGCTGATCGGGCGAGTGCGCGAACTGGCGCCAGCCGACGAGATCGAGCGCCGCTACGGCGCGATCAACGAGTTCGAGAAGCGAGTGACGGATGCCGGCACCCGCATCGTGAAGGTGATGCTCTACATCTCGCCGGATGAGCAGAAGGAGCGGCTCATGGAGCGGCTCGAACGCCCTGACAAGCACTGGAAGTACAACCCGGGCGATGTCGACGAGCGCGAGCTGTGGCCGAAGTACATGGCGGCTTATCAGACCGTGTTCGAGCGCACCTCGACCGACCACGCGCCATGGTTCGTCGTGCCGGCGAATCGCAAGTGGTACGCCCGGATCGCCGTTCAGCACCTGATCCTCGAGGCGCTGGAAGAGATCGACCCGCAGTGGCCGGCCGCGACGTATGACGTGGAAGCCGAGAAGCAGCGCCTTGCGGCGACGTGACGCTCACGCGTCGCCGCGTGAGCTCCACGCCGTCGCGGTGATCGTGAAGGGCGCATCGGGCAGCAGCCCGCGACACCGCGCGCGAACCTGTTCGCGTTGTGCGTCGGTGAGCGTCGCGAGCTGCTTTCCGGCGGGGGAGACACCCAACGTGTACGGCGTCCACCACTCGTCGAACGAGGCATAGCCGACGTCGACCGTGAGCTCGGACTCCTCGACCGACGTGCAACCCGCCTCCCTCAGCAGCGTTTCGAGATCGCCGGCGCGCGCGCCCATGCGATGCGTCTCGTCGTCGATCCCCGACGCGACCGACCCCAGCGCCGTGAAGAAGAGGCTCTGCGGCGCGCGGCCGCCGGCGAAGTCCCATACGCACGCGGCCACCACGCCGCCGGGGCGCGTGACGCGGACCATCTCACGGGCGCCGGCTGCGGGATCCGTCATGAAATGCACGACGAGTTCTGCGAGGGCCGCGTCGAACGTGTCGTCGTCGAACGGCAGGCTCTCGGCCACGCCGTGGCGGATGTCGGCCCAGGGGTGCCGTGCAGCGGCAGCCGCGACGAAGCTCTCGGAGGGGTCGACGCCCGCGATCTCGGTCTCGCCGAACCGTTTCGCGAGTCTGGCGGTGAGTGCACCCGGCCCACATCCCACATCGAGCGCGCGACCTGCGGCGGGCAGGCGCGCCTGCTCGATGAAGACCGCGGCGAGGGGACCGGAGTAGCGGCCCATGAAGCTGTCGTACGCCTCGGCGGCGACGTCGAACGACATACGCGGAGTCTACTCCGAAGAGGTTGAACGCATAAAGAAGGTTGTACCGTGTAGTACTTGATGTGATACAGTACTTGCCATGACACAGGAAGACGCATTCGCAGCGGATCTGCTGCGGGGACACACCGACACCATCGTGCTCGGCGTCCTGCGTCACGGCGACCAGTACGGCTTCGAGATCTACAAGGCCATTCGCGATGCGACCGGCGGTGATCACGAGATCAAGGAAGCGACTCTCTACGCGACCTACCGCCGGCTCGAGAAGGACGGACTCGTCGAGTCCTACTGGGGCGACGAGACGCAGGGCGGAAGGCGCAAGTATTACCGCATCACCGACGCGGGCCGCGCCGTGTACCGCGGCAAGGTCACAGCCTGGGTGTCCACCCGGCGGATCATCGACTCTCTCTTGGACCTCAAGGGCAACGACCTGAAGGAACAGCAATGAACTCCGACATCCATCGCCTCCTCGACGAGGCGTTCGCGGGCATCGAGATGACGCCCGATGCGCAGGACCTGAAGGAAGAGGTTCGCGCCAACCTCGTCGCGCGCACCGCCGAGCTCGAGGCATCGGGCCGGTCGTCGGCGGACGCCGCGCGCCAGGCCATCGCCGAACTCGGCGACGTGCGCGAGCTGCTCGACGACGCCGAGCCGACGGGGCCGACGGCGGCGGGCTCCGCACAGGCCGACTTCCTGCGCCACCGTGTGAGACCGAAGACCGGCTTCGTCGTTCGCGTGGTCGTGTGGTCGCTGGCCTTCGTCGTCGGCCTCACGCTCGCGGTGCTGGGTGCGACCGGCGTTCTGTCGCTGCCGATCGGGGTCGTCATCGCCCTCACGGGCATTGCGTCGACCGGACTCGGGCTCATCGTGGGAGATTCTCTCGCACAGGAGACCACGACCAACTACCCGATGCCGTCCGGTCGAGCGGGGGGATACGCGCTCGCGACGTTCCTCGCGGCCTACGGACTCGGCTTCGCGGGGCTCGTGGCGCTCGGCCAGCTGGCGGTGTGGGCCGTCGTGTTCGCGGCACTCGGCGTCATCGCATCGATCATCCTGTTCGCGTTCCTCGGAGCATCGCAGACCAACCGCCACAAGGCGTGGGTGCGGAACGCGCACCACGAGCAGCAGATCAGCAACCGCTTCGAGGAGGAGCCCGAGACCGCAGCACGGTTCGGCGTCTACACCGCAGCGATCTGGATCATCACGTTCGCCGTGATCGTGGTGCTGGTCTTCACCGTCGGATGGTGGTGGGCACCGCTCGCGTTCCTCGGCGGCCTCGCAGCCATGATGATCCTTCTCGCTCGCATGATGTTCGGTCCCAGGAAGTCCTGAACCCGCGCCTGCGAGGCGCACCATTTGCGGTCCGACCGGACCGCTCAATCACCCTGATCAAGAAAGGGATGCTTCGCCATGCCTGAAAGCAAGCGTGCGACCGCCTCGCGGCTCGCGCTCCTCGTACCGGCAGGAGCTATCGTGTTCACCCTCGCGTGGCTCGTCCTCGGCGCCGTCAGCCCCGGCTACGAGCTGTTCGGCAACGTCATCGAGCCGTACTCATGGATCAGCCAGCCCGTGAGCGGACTCGGCCTCGGTGTCACCGGTCCGTGGATGAACGCCGCCTTCGTCGTCGGCGGAGTCCTGGTGCTGACGGGAACGCTCTCGACAGCCGGCGCGTGGCGCCGATCGGGCCGATCCGGCACAACGGCCGTCGCGCTCATGGCACTGACGGGAGCGGGAATGATCCTCTGCGGATCGTTCACTCTCGAGTCGATGATGCTCCACCTGCTCGGCTTCCTGCTCGCCGCGCCGTCGCCCGCGGTCGGATTCCTGTTCGCCGCGGTGGCGCTGCGACGGACGGATGCCGCGCTCGGCTGGATCGCGCTGGCAGGAGGAGTCCTCGCGCTTGCGCTGTTCGCGGTCTTCATGGCGATCTTCGATGCCACCGGTGCCGGCGGCAATGAGGGCGTCGCGGGGCTCGTGCAGCGAGCGCTCATCGTCGTGGTGCTGGCGACGCAGTCCGTGCTCGTCGTCCGCGTCGCCCGTTCGCGGTCGACAGCCGCCATCCCGCCGCGCGTCGATGCCACTGCGCGGCCCTAGTCCTCTCGCAGACCCACACCAGAAAGAAGGGATGCTCGCCATGCCCGTGAACCCAGAGTCCGCCATCGTCGCGGACGAACTCGTGAAGATCTACCGCAGTCGCCGCAGCGAGGTTCGCGCGGTCGACGGCCTCAGCTTCGCCGTGCCGGAGGGCCGCGTGTTCGGACTGCTCGGCCCGAACGGGGCCGGCAAGTCGACGACCACGAAGATCCTCACAACGCTCTCGTCGCCGACCGAGGGCACCGCACGCGTCGCGGGTCGCGATGTCATGCGCTCACCCGATGCCGTGCGCGGTTCGATCGGCTACGTGTCGCAGGGATCGAGCACCGATCCGGTGCTCACTGCGCGCGAGAACCTCGAGATCGCGGCTCGCCTGCGCGGCTCGTCGTCTGGCGACGCGCGAGCGCGAGCGGTGCAGCTGCTCGCGGACTTCGGCCTCGGCGACGCGGCGAAGCGGCCGGTCAGCACGTTCTCGGGCGGCATGCGCCGCCGGCTCGACGTGGCTGCCGCACTCGTGCACCGGCCGACGGTGCTCTTCCTGGACGAGCCCACCACCGGGCTCGACCCCGAGGCGCGGGCCGTGATGTGGGCCGAGATCCGGCGCCTGTCCGGCGAGGAGGCGCTGACCGTCGTGCTCACCACGCACTACATGGAGGAGGCCGATCGGCTCGCCGACGAACTGCTGATCGTCAACCGAGGTCGAGCGGTGGTGCAGGGCACGCCCGAGGAGCTCAAGACCGCGCTCCACGGCGACTCGGTTCGCGTCTCGCTCGTCGAGCCCGACCCGGTCGCCGTCCGCGCCGCCGTCGCCGGACTCGCGGGCATCCGCGATGTCGTGGTGGAGGCCTCGGGTGTCGGCGGAACCCTCGCCGCGCGCACCGACGACGCATCCGCCGCCGTCGGATCCGTCATCGCCGCGCTGGATGCCGCCGGCATCCGATATGGGCAGGTCGCGGCATCCCACCCCACCCTCGACGACGTGTACCTGCACTTCGTCGGCCACACCTTCGACGACGCCGCACCGGCGCCTGCCCTCTCGACAGGAGCAGCATCATGATCGCCGTCACCCCCACCTCGACTCGGCCCACTCGCGCCGGATGGTTCATCCAGACGGGGCAGGTGCTGCGACGTTGGCTGATCTCGTCGTGGCGGCAGGTCTGGGGACCGGTCATGTCGCTCGTGCAGCCGATCATCTGGATCCTGCTGTTCGGCGCGGTGTTCTCGTCGCTCGGCGAGCTGCCGCAGTTCGGGGGCGAGGGTTACATCGACTACCTCGTGCCCGGCATCCTCATGATGACCGTGCTCTACTCCGGCGCGTGGGCCGGCACCGGATTCATCGACGACATCAACTCCGGCGTGATGGACCAGTACCTGACCTCGCCGCTGTCGCGCACCGCGATCATCTCGGGGCAGCTCCTGCAGCAGCTGATCGTCAACTTCGCGCAGTCGCTCGTGGTGCTCGGCATCGGCTGGCTCGCGGGCGCTCGTTACCCGGGCGGAGTCGGCGGGATGCTGGTGGCGCTGGGCGTCGCGACGCTGCTCGCGACCATCTTCTGCTGTGCGTCATCGGCTGTCGCACTCACGGCGCGCAGCCAGATTGCCCTCATCAGCTTGTCGCAGCTCATCGTGCTGCCTGCGACTTTCCTGTCGACCGCGATGATGCCGGCCGACCTCATGCCCCAGTGGGTGCAGGACGTATCGCGTTGGAACCCGATGACCTGGGCGGTGGAGCTCGGCCGCGGCGGGCTGACCGGGGTGTATCCCGAGCTCGGCTGGTGGCAGGCCGGAGGACTCGCGGTGCTCGCGGGACTCGCCTTCTTCTGGGCCGTGCGCTCGATCCGGGCGTACCAGCGCTCGGTTTGAGTCACTCGCGAAGGGTGGATTCGCGCGAATCCACCCTTTCGCATGTCAGACGCACCCCTGTCCTGCGCTTCCCCTGGTCCTTCCCGTGCTGGCTCGCCGAGCGACCACCGTAGGTACGTCTTTTGCGTACGGGCCCGCTGAGCCAGCACGGGAACGACAGAAGAATCGACGGATGCAACGGCCTCCCCACGGCGGGGTCGGTCAGGCGAGGGCGTCGACGATCGGGCGGAACTTCACGCGCGTCTCGAGCAGCTCGGTCTCGGGGTCGCTGCCCGCGACGATCCCGGCGCCGGCATGGGCGACGACGGGGACGGTATCGGAGTAGTCCCCATGGCCGCGCATCGGCTCCGCCCCGATCTGCGCGCACCGCAGGGCGATCGCCCATTCGCCGTCGCCGTTCGCGTCCACCCAGCCGACGGGTCCGGCGTAGCGGCCCCGGTCGAAGGGCTCGAGGCGGCGGATCAGCTCGATCGCGGCATCCGTCGGCGTGCCCGCCACGGCTGCCGTCGGGTGCAGCGAGGCGACCAGATCGAGCGCCGATGCGTGATCCGCGAGTTCACCGGCGACGTCCGTGGCCAGGTGCCAGAGGTTCGGCAGCTCGAGCGCGAACGGCTCGTCGTCGGCGCGCACCGAGCGGAGATGCGGAGCGAGGGCATCGAGCACGCTCTGGACGGCGTAGCGGTGCTCGTCGAGGTCCTTGTCGCTGTGCTCGAGTGCGATGGATGCCGCCGCGTCGTCGTCGGCGTCGGCACCGCGTGGGAAGGTGCCGGCCAGCACGCGAGCCGTGACGGCGCCGCCCGAGACCGTGACGAGGGTCTCGGGACTCGCACCGATCAGGCCTTCGACGGCGAACGTCCAGGTGTCGGGGTAGCCCGAGGCGAGCGCCCGCACGAGCCGCCTCAGGTCGGCCCCGGCGGGTACCGTGCCGATGAGATCCCGCGCGAGCACCACCTTGCCCACCTCGCCGGCCGCGATGGCGTCGAGTGCCGCACGGACCGCGGCCTGGTAGCCCTCGGGATCGAGGGCGCCCGGCCCCAGCGTCGCCGACCAGTACGGTCCGTAGGGCACCGTCGTGAGCGGCTCTCCGAAGGAACCCGTCGTTGATCGGATGCGGGTGATCCACGCCCTCCCCTCGCGGCGACCGAGAATCGATCGCGGCACGACGAGGCGACTCGAGGATCGTGAACGGGAATCGAACGCCAATGCCCCGAACGCGACGAGGCCCGTGCCGTGGAGTCCCACCGGGTCGTCGATCTCGGCGTCGGCGCAGATGGCGCGCCACGCGTCCGCCGCCGAGGGACGGACGCCGTCATCGACCGCCGGCGTGACACCCCCGACCTCGAAACCGGCCACCGGACCGCCCAGCCCGACGATCCCGTCGCTGCGGCGCAGCCACGCCAGCGGCGAATGCGGGTCGGCGAAGGCCAGGAGGTCGTCGATCGGGTCGATCTCCCGGGTCTCGGCCACCAGACGCGGCGGGCGAGAAAGGTCGGTCACATCATCAAGCCTACGGTCGAGTCAGGTCGATGCGGCGCGTAGCCCGGGCGACAGGGTCGGCGGCCGCCGTGCGGGCATCCAGGCGGAAATAGACTCGGACGGTGACCGATGCCGCGCCCCCCTCCCGCCCTCTGCCCGGCACCCGGCTGATGTTCCGCTGGCGCAAGTGGGACGGCGGAACCCACTGGGTTCACGAGTGCGTCTATCTCGGCCGCGATCGGTGGGGTGACTGGTTCGGCCAGCTTCCCGGCTGGGACAGCTCGCGGCCGGGGCGAGTCGTCGTGCCGCGGCATCCCAATGTGACGCTCGTTCCGCCGACCGGCGATTACGCGTACACGCACAACTCGCCGCCCCACGACACCCGCACCTACATCGACATCGCGTGGGATGTGCATTTCGAGGGCGACGAGCCCACAGGGATCGACATGGACCTGGATGTCGTCGACCGCGCGGGGATCGGCGTCTACATCGACGATCGCGACGAGTGGGACGAGCACCGGGTCGCATACGGGTATCCGCTCGACATCGTCGAGAAGCTCGAGACGCTCGCGGTCGACCTCGAGGCGAAGGTGAAGGCCGGTGAGCCGCCGTTCGATGCGGCCACCGCCGACGAGTGGCTCGAGCGCCTTGCCGCCCTGGGGCTCGACCGGACAGACACCTAGACTCGTCGAGTGACCCCGACCACACCCGACCCCGATCCCCGCAGCTCGGATCAGCACCGCGCCGATCTCCACAAGGATCCGGCGCGGGTGAGCGGGATGTTCGACGAGGTCGCGCCGGGTTACGACCGCACCAATACGGTGCTGAGCATGGGCAACGACCGCCTGTGGCGGGTCGCGACGACCCGCGCGGTCGCGCCGCGACAGGGTCAGCGCATCCTCGACCTCGCCGCCGGCACCGGTGCGTCGAGCATCGCTCTCGCGAAGAGCGGGGCGGATGTCGTCGCCGCCGACTTTTCGCCCGGGATGATCGCCGAAGGTGAGCGGCGGCATGGCGGCATCCCGAATGTGACGTTCGTGCAGGCGGATGCGACAGACCTGCCCTTCGGCGACGGTGAGTTCGACACGGTCACGATGTCGTTCGGGCTCCGCAACGTGAACGACCCGAAGAAGGCGCTGGGCGAGCTGCTGCGGGTCACTCGCGCCGGGGGCCGCCTCGTGATCTGCGAGTTCTCGCACCCGCCCTCGTCGACCTTCAACGGGCTGTATCGCTTCTACAACGACCGCGTGCTGCCTGTTGTCGCCAAGACGGTCAGCTCGAACGCCGACGCGTACGACTACCTGAACGAGTCGATCCGGGATTGGCCCGACCAGCGCACGCTGTCGAGCTGGATTCGCGAAACGGGGTGGACGGATGTCGCCTACCGCAACCTCTCGTTCGGGATCGTCGCGCTGCACCGTGCCCGCAAGCCGGCGCCCTGATCGCCCCATCGCGGCCGCGCGTCGGCAGCCCGCATCGCGCCGGTAGGCTAAGGGCGTGACTCCCTCAGCGCCGGACGCGCGGCTCGCGGGCAAACTGAGCCTCACTGAGCGTGTGTTCGCGGGTGGGTCCTCGCGTCGGCTGCTGGCAGATGTCGAGGCTGGACTCGAGCGCGTCGATCGCAATCTCGAACTCGAGCTGCGCGTGACCGATGCCCTCGCCGACGCCACCAGCCGTTACCTTTACGACGCCGGTGGCAAACGGATCCGTCCGATGCTCGCTCTCTTGACATGCCGGCTCGGCGAGGGTGCGACGGATGCCGTCATCGAGGCAGCCACCGCACTCGAACTGACCCACCTCGGCTCGCTCTACCACGACGACGTGATGGATGCCGCAGACAAGCGTCGCGGAGTGCCCAGTGCACACGCTGTCTGGGGCAACAGCATCGCGATCCTCACGGGCGATCTGCTGTTCTCTCGTGCGAGCCAGATCATGGGCCGTCACGGCGACCGCGCCATCAGGCTGCAGGCAGATACGTTCGAACGCCTGGTGCTCGGCCAGATGCACGAGACCATCGGTCCTGAGGAGGATGACGACCCCGTCGCGTTCTACCTGCAGGTGCTCTCCGACAAGACCGGCTCGCTCATCGCCGCCGCTGCGCAGGCCGGTGTCATCTTCTCCAACGGCCCGGAGGAGTACGAGGCGCCCATCGTCCAGTTCGGTGAGAAGGCGGGCGTCGCCTTCCAGCTGCTCGACGACGTGATCGACCTGTCGGCCGATCCCGACGAGACCGGCAAGGTGCCGGGCACCGACCTGCGGGCAGGCGTGCCGACGATGCCCTACCTCCTGCTCGGACAGCGGACGGATGCGTCATCGGTCGATCTCCACGAGCGGATCGACGAAGGAGTCGCCCGCATCGAAGACGGTGCGGAGCCGTCGATCCTCGACATCCCGCTCGCCGAACTGCGCGACCATGACGCAACGCAAGCCACCCTCGATCTCGCCCACGCGTGGTCTCGAGAGGCCGTGGCCGCACTCACCCCCCTGCCCCAAGGACCTGTCCGCGAAGCGCTCACGCGCTTCGCCGACGCTGTGGCCGACCGGTCCAGCTGACGACACCGAAAGACACTCGATCCATGACCAGACTCCGCCTTGCCATCGTCGGCGCCGGCCCGGCCGGCATCTACGCGGCTGACATCATCCTGAAGGCGGAGCGCAAGTTCGACGTCTCGATCGACCTGTTCGAGCAGCTCCCCGCGCCGTACGGACTGGTGCGCTACGGCGTCGCCCCCGACCACCCGCGCATCAAGGGCATCATCACGGCGCTGCGCGAAGTGCTCGACCGCGGCGACATCCGGCTGTTCGGCAACGTGCGCTTCGGTGAGGACATCACGCTCGACGACCTGAAGCATCACTACAACGCGGTCATCTTCGCGACCGGTGCGGTGCGCGACGCCGAGATGGCACTGCCGGGCATCGACGCCGTGGCGTCGTACGGCGCGGCCGACTTCGTGAGCTGGTTCGACGGTCACCCGGACGTGCCCCGCGAATGGCCGCTGGATGCCGCATCCGTCGCCGTCATCGGCAACGGCAACGTCGCGCTCGACGTCGCGCGCATGCTCGCGAAGCACGCCGAGGATCTGCTGCCCACCGAGATCCCCGACAACGTCCACGCGGGTCTCGCGGCGAGCGCTGTCACCGACGTGCACGTGTTCGGCCGGCGCGGACCCGCGCAGGTGAAGTTCACGCCGCTCGAGCTGCGCGAACTCGGTGAGCTGCGCGATGTGGACATGGTCGTCTACGACGAGGACTTCGACTACGACGACGCCTCCAAGGCCGCGATCGCCAGCAACAAGCAGGTCATGGTGATCGACCGGGTGCTGCAGTCCTGGCGCAAGCGTCCGTCGGTCAATGACGGCGGGGGAGAGGCGTCCCGCCGCCTGCACCTGCACTTCTACGCCAAGCCGCTCGAGATCCTGACGGACGACGAGGGCCGGGTCTCGGGCATCCGGTGGGAGCGCACACGACCGGACGGCGAGGGCGGCGTGGTCGGCACGGGCGAGATCCGCGAGCTCGAGATCCAAGCGCTCTACCGTGCGGTCGGGTACTTCGGCTCGCCGCTGCCGGGTGTGCCGTTCGACAGACGCCACGGCGTGATCCCGAATCACGAAGGACAGGTGCTGCGGCGCGACTCGAACGACCGCGTGCCGGGCGTGTACGCCACCGGGTGGATCAAGCGCGGACCGGTCGGTCTCATCGGCCACACGAAGTCCGACGCGATGGAGACAGTGCGCCACATCATCAACGACCAAGGCTCGTGGTGGCAGCCCGAGCGTCCCGATGAAGAGGCGATTCCCGCCCTCCTCGCCGAGCGCGGTGTCGAATGGACCGACCTCTCGGGTTGGCACCGGCTGGACGAGCACGAGATCTCGCTCGGGGCTCCGCATGAGCGTGCGCGCATCAAGGTCGTCCCGCGGGACGAGATGATCCGCGTATCGCGGGTTGCCGCGAGCTGAGGCCTCCCACCGGGCAGGAGGGCGCCCCTTGACCGATACGGCGGAGTGGGTGCCCGATGTGCTCGGCGACGGGTTCGAACAGCGGACTCTGCCGCTCGGTCAGGACGACGAGGGCGACGTGGTGGCGACCGTCGTGCGCCACCTGCCGGACGAGCGGCCGCTGTCGCGGCTGATCGGCGATCACCGCCCCCTGGCCGACGTCGACGTGCTCTACATCCACGGCTGGTCGGACTACTTCTTCCAGAAGCGGCTCGCACGATTCTGGGCCGACCGTGGTGCGATGTTCTACGCTCTCGACCTGCGCAAGTACGGGCGCAGCCTGCGTCCCGGCCAGACCCCTGGTTACGTCACCGATCTCGTCACGTACGACGAAGACATCGCTGCGGCGCTCGAGGCGATGGGCCGGTCGGCCGACGGCACCGCATCGGAGCGCCGGCTCGTGCTGATGGGGCATTCGACCGGGGGACTCACGCTGAGCCTCTGGGCGCACCGTCATCCCGATGTCGCGGTGGCCCTGATCCTCAACAGCCCGTGGCTGGAGTTCCAGCTGAGCGGAATGACGCGAGCCGCAATGGCGCCCATCGTGGAGCTCCGCGCGCGGATGCGACCGCTGGTGGTCGCACCGCAGGTCGACCTCGGGTTCTACACGCGGGCACAAGAGGAGGTGGCCGACCCGGAGGACCCGATGGACATCGATCCGGAATGGCGGCCGTCCCAGACCATGGCCGTGCACGCCGGCTGGCTGAACGCGATCCTCACGGGCCATGCCCGCGTCGCGACCGGCCTCTCGATCCCGGTGCCGGTGTGTGTCCTCCTCTCGACGCGGACCGCGATACCCAGTCGATGGTCGGAGGACCTCACGAACGCGGACTCCGTGCTGGTGGTCGACGACATCGCGCGTGCGTCCCTCAAGCTCGGACCGTCGGTCACGGTCGAGCGCATCACCGGCGCCTTGCACGACGTGTTCCTGTCACGCCACGACGCGCGCGACCTCGCCTATGCCCGGCTCGACCGGTGGGTGACGGGATTCCTCGGGACGCGGCATCCCCTCGGCGTACTCGGCAGGTGACGACGGCGCCGCGGACGCCCTAGCGGTAGTTGACGAACTGCAGGTCGACCTCCAGGTCGGCCGCCTTCAGCAGGCGCTGCACCTCCTGCAGGTCGTCGCGGCTCTTGGACTGCACGCGCAGCTCGTCGCCCTGAATCTGCGACTTGACGCCCTTGGGCCCCTCGTCGCGGATGATCTTGCTGATCTTCTTCGCGTTCTCGGACGAGATGCCGTCCTTGATCGTCGAGACGATGCGGTACTCCTTGCCGCTCGCGAACGGCTCGCCCGACTCGAGGCTCTTGAGCGAGATGCCGCGCTTGATCAGCTTGGACTGGAAGACGTCGAGCACGGCTTTCGCACGCTCCTCGGTGCTCGCCTTGATCAGCACCGACTCGCCGCTCCACTCCACGGAAGCTCCGGTGCCCTTGAAGTCGTAGCGCTGCTCGATCTCTTTACGGGCCTGGTTCAGGGCGTTCTCCGCCTCCTGGTGGTCGACTTTGCTCACGATGTCGAATGAGGAATCAGCCATGCGCGGAAGTCTAGCCGAGCGGCGATCGGCGAGCCCGGGCATCGAGCCGCGCCGTCCGGGCGACGAGTCACTCACCGGACGACAGGCCCGGGCATCCGTGTCACAATCTCGGCAACCCACACGATCGAACGGGACCCCTGCATGCAGACCCTTGCTCCGCACCACGACGGCTCGCCGCTGCACGTATCGTCGCTCGAGCCGGCGCTCGGCGACATCGTGCGCGTGCGGCTGCGGGTGCCCGGCGGCTACGGCCCGCTCACGGCCGTCTGCGTTCGCTCCAACCCCGACCACGAACCCGAATGGGCGGATGCCACGCCCGTCGGTGCTGCGGACGGCTGGGACTGGTGGGAGGCCGAGGTCACGGTCCGAAACCCCCGGCACGGCTATCGGTGGATGCTGCGTCACGCCGACGGGCGCGTGGAGTGGCTGAACCAGACCGGACTGCACACGATCGAGACGTTGGATGCCGACGACTTCGCCCTCGTCGCGACTCCGGCGCCCCCGGCGTGGCTGTTCGGCGGCGTGATGTACCAGGTGTTCCCCGACCGGTTCGCGCGCTCCGTGCTCGCTGACGAACGTCCGACCCCGGACTGGGCGGTGCCCGCGAAGTGGGGCGACCCGGTCGAGGGGGCGTCGCCCGCGCGTTCGCAGCAGTTCTACGGCGGAGATCTTGACGGGATCATCGAGAAGCTGGACCACCTCGTCTGGCTGGGTGTCGACATCCTGTACCTGACGCCGGTGTTCCCCGCCAGGTCGAATCATCGCTACGACGCCGCGACCTTCGACCATGTCGATCCGCTGCTCGGTGGCGACGAGGCGTACATCCGGCTGATCGACGCGGCGCATGCCCGCGGCATCCGTGTTATCGGTGATCTCACGAGCAACCACTCGGGCGACACGCACGAGTGGTTCCGCGCCGCGTATGGCCACCCGGGCGCGCCGGAGGAGAAGCTCTATCACTTCACGGATGACGCCAACACCGAGTACGTGTCGTGGCTCGGATTCTCGAGCCTGCCGAAGTTCGACTGGACCTCGCCGGAGCTCCGCCGCCGGTTCGTCGAAGGCGAGGAATCCATCGTCGCGCGATGGCTGAGGCCGCCGTTCTCGACCGACGGGTGGCGGATCGACGTCGCGAATATGACCGGTCGGATGGGGGCGGTCGACGTCAATGCGGAAGTGCGGCAGCTGCTGCGCGCGACCATGGCGCGGATCAACAGCGACACGATCCTGCTCGGCGAGGTCACGAACGACGCGGTGAGCGACCTTCAGGGCGATGGCTGGCATGGTGCGATGACGTATCCGAGCTTCACGCGGCCGCTCTGGGGATGGCTGAGCCAAGACGCCCACGAAGCGCGGTCCCACGTCGATGGTGTGGAGCAGACCGACGCGTGGTTCTTCGGCCAGCCGATCGGCGGCATCCCCCGGTACACTGCGCGCGACTTCGTCGACTCCGTCATCCGCTTCACGGCCGGCATCCCGTGGCGGGTGCGTCTGGGCAACATGCAGCCGCTCGACACCCACGACACCGCCCGGTTCGCGACCCATGCCGCGCCGGGCACGATACCCGTTGCCGTCGGGCTCTCGATGACGCTGCCGGGGCTCCCCGTCGTGTACGCCGGAGACGAGTTCGGCCTGGTCGGTCTGGACGGTGAGCTCAGCCGAACCCCGATGCCGTGGGACGACATGGACCGGCCGGAGGTCGCCGAGCGTCTTGCCCTGTACCGCGTGTTCGTCACCCTTCGCCGCGCTCATCCGGTGCTCGGCACGGGAGGACTGCGGTGGCTTCACGTCGACGACTCCGGTCTGGTCTTCGTGCGTGAGTCGGCCGGAGAGTCGGTGCTGGTGCTGGCCGCACGCGGTGACCTCGACATCGAGCTCCCGTCGGGTGCCATGCCCGGGGCCGCGGAGGCTCAGGCGCTGCACGGCGACGCGACGTTCGCCGTGGCGGATGACGGGGCGGTGCTGCTGTCGGCCGAGGGGCCGGTCTTCGCCGCGTGGATGCTGCCCGGAGTCTCGGCGCCCGCCGGCGACGGCGCCTCCGCTCATGGGGAGCCGTCGCGCGACGTCGTGGACGGCGAGACGCCGACACCCGCCGAGGTCGTCTCGGCCGACGCGAGTGAGGATGCCGCATGACCGAGCCGGAACGTTTCGCTGCGCTGAGCCGCGGTCTCGCCGACGGGGTTCGCGCCGGCGACGGGCTCATCGGCCTCGTACTGCTCGGGTCGGCCTCCGACGAGGGTGCATCGCGTCGCGATGAGTGGTCGGATCACGACTTCTTCGTCCTCGTCGAGGCCGGACGGGGAGCCGAGCTTCGGCCGGATCTGTCGTGGCTCCCCGAACAGGAGCGGCTCGTGCTCACGGCACGCGAGGGAGACATCGGCTTCGTCGCGGTGTACGACGACGGTCACGTCTTCGAGTTCGCGTTCTCGGACGCAGGCGAGCTCGACGGCTCGCGCGCTGGAGACGCGACTGTCGTCGTCGACGACGACGCGGCAACCACGGCGACGCTCATCGCGCAGGCTCGGGCGCGTGCGGCCGCGGCCGACCGGTTCGATCCGGCGAACGACATCCGGCTGGTGTTCGTGAAGCTGCTCATCGGCGTGGGTCGCGCACGGCGCGGCGAGGTGCTGAACGGCGGTCAGTTCATCCGCTCGTGGGCGGTGCAGTGCCTCGTATGCGCGATCCGCGGCCGGTTCGCCGATCGGTCCACCACGCTCCGCGACACGATCGATCCCCTCCGCCGCTTCGAGCAGGATTTCCCCGAGTGGGCGGCGCGCATCGCCGCAGCGCTCGAGTCGCCGGTCGAAGACACCGCGCGGATCCTTTTCAACCTCGCGCGCGAGATCCTCGAGCCCGGCTGGAACGGCTTCCCCGCGAGTGCTGCGGATGCCGTCGCCGCGCGCCTCGGGTGGGTCGATTGAAGGGCGTCGGATGCCGGCATCCGACCTGTCGATGTCATCGTGTTGCGCGGACTCACGATGTGACCGTGCCGAGTCGTCGTGAGCTTCGTAGACTGTCGGGAAACGGCGAGGAGGCTGCATGCGCCCGTTGACCGAAGGCGACGTCCGTGCGTCGTTCGTGAATGCCGCGGACGACGAGCTTCGAATACTGGCTCTGCCGAGCGACTTCGTGCTCGTGGATTGGGATCACCTCGACTTCCTCGCGTGGCGCGATCCGCGCACGCGGGGCCGGGGCTACGTCATCGTCGAGGTCGACGGCCGAGCCACGGGGGTCGTGCTGCGCGCCGCCGAGGGCACCTCCAGCGCCCGCTCGGCGCTGTGCAATCTGTGCCACACGATGCAGCCCGCCGATCAGGTGTCGCTCTTCACTGCCCGAAAATCGGGTGCGGCGGGCGCCCACGGCGACAGCATCGGCACCTACATCTGCAGCGATCTCTCGTGCCACGAGACAGTCCGCCTCGCCGCCCCGCTCGCGCCGAACGAGGTGCGTGCCAGCGTCGACCGTAAGATCGACGGCACGCGACGACGCACCGAGTCGTTCGTCGAGTCAGTGCTTGTGACAGCGGGGAGCCGGATATGACGGCAGGTGTGGTGGTCGTCGGCGATGCGCTCATCGACGAGCTGCGGGACGACAGCGGAGTGCGGGAATTCGTCGGCGGAGCGGCGCTGAACGTCGCGGTCGGGCTGACACGGCTCGGCATCCCGGCGACGCTCATCGCAATGGTCGGCGACGACGCTGCGGGTTCCCACATCCGCTCATATCTCGAAGACTTCGGCGTCGAGCTCATCGCGACCCCGTCTGCGCTCGGCAGCTCGCGAGCCGTCAGCACGCGCAGCGGCTCGGGTGAGCCGGTGTACGTCTTCAACGATGCGGCGAAGGGTCGCCGCATCCAGTTCGGCGACGCTGAACTGGCGGCGATCACGGATGCCGACATGGTCGTGGTCAGCTGCTTCCCCTTCGACGACGAGGCGCAGACGCAGGAGTTCGCGGATGCCCTCGCCGCCTCGAACGCGCCGTACGCGATCGACCCCAATCCACGATCGGGGATGCTTTCGGATCGGGACGCGTTCGTGGCCGGATTCGAGAAGCTGGCAGCCGGCGCGGCTCTCGTCAAGGTCGGCGAAGACGACGCGATCATGCTCTACGACGATCCGCTCGACGCGTTGCGCGACCGCCTGGTCGGGCTCGGCGTGCCCGCTGTGCTCGCCACACAGGGTTCCGCAGGCGCGACGCTCGAGGCAGGTGAGATCGTCGTGACGAGCCCGGTGTCGTCCTTCCCCGGCCGGATCATCGACACGATGGGTGCGGGTGACGCCGCGCTCGCAGCCACAATCGCGGCGCTTGTGCAGGGCACGCCGTCGACCGATGAAGCATGGGGGGCGGTGCTGCGTTCCGCGATGGATGTCGCGGCCGCGACCTGCCGTTTCGAGGGCGCCCTGCTGCGGACGCCTTCGGCTCTGCGATCTCTGGATCTCGACAGCATCGGCACTTAGCCCCTCGGTTCCGAGCACTGCGCGACACAGGGTACGATTGTTGATCGCGCCTCCGGTCGACTGGAAAAGCTGGACGGGGGCGCATTTGGCGAGTTACCCAAGCGGCCAAAGGGATCTGACTGTAAATCAGCCGTCTTAGACTTCGGGGGTTCGAATCCCTCACTCGCCACAAACCCGAAATGGCCCGGAATTCCGCAAGAGTCGCGGAGTCCGGGCCATTCTTCGATGTCGAAAGTGTTCCGCCGATCCCCACGGAAACCCCACCCGGTGATCGGGTGAAGTCCGTTACCCGAGGTAGCGTTGTCGCGTGACCTTGAGTGAAAACGTAACTTCTCAGACAGCATGGACTCCCGAGGGGGACGACCTCATAGTCGAGGCCGACAATCTCGACTTCATTCGGACGCTCCCCGACGAGAGCTTTCGAGTGATCTACATAGACCCGCCTTTCAATACCGGTCGGACCCAGCGCCTGCAGTCGCTGAAGACCAGCCGATCGGCCACCGGTTCGCGGGTGGGTTTCAAAGGTCAGACATACGACACAGTCAAGGGAACCCTCCATTCCTACGACGACGCATTCACGGACTACTGGGCGTTTCTGGAACCGCGACTACTCGAGGCGTGGCGTCTGCTGACCCCGGATGGCACCCTGTACCTGCACCTTGACTACCGCGAGGTCCACTACGCGAAGGTAGTCCTCGACGCGATGTTCGGACGCGAGAGCTTCCTAAACGAAATCATCTGGGCCTACGACTACGGCGCGCGATCAAAGACGAAGTGGCCGACGAAGCACGACAACGTGCTCGTGTACGTCAAGGACCCTGAAAACTACGTCTGGAACGGTCAGGATGTCGATCGGGAACCGTACATGGCTCCAGGCCTCGTGACTCCAGAGAAGGTTGCCCTCGGCAAGCTCCCCACAGACGTGTGGTGGCACACGATTGTGCCGCCCGCAAGCAAGGAGCGGACGGGTTACGCAACCCAAAAGCCGGTCGGGATCATTCGACGAATGATTCAGGCCAGCAGTAGCGAAGGGGACTGGATTCTCGACTTCTTCGCCGGCAGCGGCACAACCGGCGCTGCGGCACGGCAGCTCGGGCGACGATTCGTCTTGGTCGACAGCAACCCAGAGGCGATCGCCGTCATGCAGCGACGACTGGACGACGGCGCATTGGACTCGCAGGTCACAATCGTGCACAATCCGGAGAGTGCACCTAGACCCAGCTGAAGATCCTGACTTCGCAGTGATGGCCGCCAGCGCGGCATCACTCGCTCTTAATTACGTCGCGGCCGATGACGATCCATGGTTGGGCAGTCCATTCGAGTGGATCCTGAGGGTGCCGTCGCGTACTAAGGGAGCGATCGGCGAGTTGCTTGTGCAGGAATGGGCGATCGCGAGAGGTCTCGATGTTCGCCGCTCGCCGTCGAGCAACGCGGATCGGATAATCAACGGTCACCGTATCGAAGTCAAGATGTCCACGCTGTGGCGGTCGGGCGGCTTCAAGTTTCAGCAGATACGCGATCAGGACTACGACCACTGCCTGTGCCTCGGCATCAGTCCATTCGAGGTCAATGCCTGGTTGCTCCCGAAGGACCTGCTGCTGGAATATGTGATCGGACACATGGGACAGCACACAGGTGCCAGTGGAAGTGACACCGCGTGGTTAGGATTCCAGGCGGACGATCCTTACCCCTGGATGGCGCCGTACGGCGACCGTCTCTCGACAGTCGCGCAACTGCTGACGGACGCCGGCGACGGTCGGTTCTGACGCTCAACCCAAGCGAGAGGAGCCACCCGGCTGGGCGACCCCTCTCGGCGCTTGTCCACGGTCTCGTCAGACCGTAGACTTCCGGGAGGTTCTCACCAACCCTCAGGCCAGCGCAGGCCTGTACCTCCTCCGAGGCTGCGACTCACAGGAACTGGAATTCCTGTTGAGCCGGTAGGCCGAGATCACCGCGTCCGGCGATTTGTAGACCTCGGCCACTCCCTACACGGTCATCACGACTCCTCGCTAGCCGAACTGGATGTCTCCGAGAGGTTGTAGCCCCTCGGACCGAAAAGATCGCCGAACTTGCCGATCAGATGCCGTTCGACCGCGCGACCGAGCGCGTTGTTGAACGAGTTGCGAGGGTTCGCATTCCACGAATCAGGGATGCCCTTCAACTCTTCGAACTTCTGGTAAATCGTGTCGCGGTCTGCCGGACGACCGATTGCGTTGACGACCTCAGCTACCCAATCTGTCGAAGGAACGCGCTTGCGGATGGGCGGCGGCTCAAACGGGTCGTTGACAAGGCGGGGCGGCTGGTCGGGCGTGTAGATGAAGTCGAGGTCTTGTGCCTCCGCATGAAAAACTTCCTCGTTGTCGTCTCTGAGTACGGCGGCGTCATCCTCACTGGGCTCTCCAAGCAATGCCTCGATGTTCTCGATGGCTCCTCGGAGATGTGTCAGCCGCTGTGCGACGTCTGTCAGCTCGTCCTGCAACTCGGACGCGCGCAGCTCAGCGCCATGTCGCTCGTGGCGGAGGGTGTCGAGTGTCGTGCGGAGCGGATCCTGGTCCATGTCTTGGAGTGTACATGCACCCACACCCAAACTCCAGCGTGTCGGAGCGATTTCCACAATTGGTGTCAACCTCCACGTTTGCTGTGCACCTAAAGTGTGTCAAATAGAGGGGTTGTGGTGTGCCACGTGTGTGCGTTACCACATACCTCCGACACCGCGCAGAGGGATCGCTTGTACGGGCGGGGTGGCACTTAGCGCGTCGAGGCGGTCCATGTCGTGCGTCCCTACGAAAAGGTGCATGTAGGTCGAGTACGTGAGTTGGATGTTGCTGTGGCCCATCCACTTCGCCACGTCGTGGATGCTGTAACCGGCTGCGGCGCAAGCGCTCGCGAAGTAGTGGCGGAAGGCGTACCAGACGACCGGCTCGATGCCAGCGGCGATCATCGCAGGCTGGACGTACGAGCGATAGACGCTCTCGTGGCGGAACGGCGCGTCGTAGCTCAGCGGCGCGCGGTGGTCGCCGTGGCCACCCTTGCGCCTCCCTGGCCACAGGAGCGCGTCGGGGTCAGCCCGGTAAGGGTGGGCGGCGATGTGCTCGCGGAGCGCCAGCAGGAGGCTCGCGGACAACGGCACATCCCGGCGACCCGCCTGTGACTTCGGGGTGATGTAGCTCCAGCCCTCGCCGGGTGCGAACTGCGCCTGGCGACGGACCTCGACGTGGCGGTGCATGAAGTTGATATCTCGAATACGTAGCGCCTCCAGCTCGCCGGGGCGCACTCCGCTGTACGCGGCGAAGCGCACGACCAGCGCGTAGACCGGTTCGCGCTCGCCGACGTGCTGCATGATCGCGGCGACCTCGGCAGGCGTCAGGAAGATAGGCTCCTCGCGGCGCGCGGTGGGCTTGTCGATGACGGCGCAGGGGTTCGCGTTGATCAGCCGGTGCTTGAGCGCGTAGCGGAACACCTTGGACAGCGCGATGACGATGCCGCGCCGGGTGCTCGCTGACAGCGGCTCCTTGGTCTTGGCGGACACCTTGACCTCGAGATCGGCCAGCCACGCCTCCACGTCCAGCGACGTGATCGTGTTGATGCGCCGGTCGCCGAACGTCGGGTGGATGTGCAGCTTGAGCGCGTCCTCCAGCCCGCGCCGGGTCTTCGGCTTGAGCTTCTTGCTCGCATCGAGCATCGCGTCTGCGACCTCGCGGAACCGCTTGGCGTTCTTCACCAGTGCGTCGGTGCTCTGCCCGTCTGCAAGCTCGTTCTCGATTCGGTACGCGAACCGCTCAGCCTCGCGCTTGACGGTGAACGTGCGCTGTCGATACTTGCCGTTGTCGCGCCAACGCGCCTCGTACGCGATGCCGTCTGCTCGTTGGACTTCTCTGACGCTTGCCATGGGGTGCTCCTTGGTGGGGATTGCGAATTAGCGGTTGCGGGCGACTTGCACGATGTCGTCGGCGCGCAGGGTGTGGTCTTCGGGCATGGCCCAGGTGGGCTCTGTGGACGCCTGCCACACGAACCGGCAGTAGAGCCGGATCCGCGTGCCGTTGTGCGGACGTTCGACCCGAACGACAACGGCAGGATGCTCGTGGCTCTCCATGACGATGTGTCCGGGTCGCACGTCGGCCGCGCGCACGGCTCGGGTGCGGGGTGTGAGTTCGTGCGCGGTGGACATCGGTCAGCCCGCGACAGCCGCGCGGAAGGTACGCGTCACGGGCAGGTCGCCCAGCAGTCGTGCAGGGACGGATGCGCCAGAGCCGGTGTTGCGCACGTACACGCGCACACGCCCGTCTGCAAGCGGGGTCACCGCCGTGACGACGGCAGACTGGATGGACTGCGGCAGACCTCCCGTCTGCGAACGGCGCTCGCGGAGGAAGACGGTGTCACCGACTTCCAGGTCTCCCACGGTGACGACGGCTCCAGGTGTGTAACTTGCCATGGTGTTGCTCCTTGCTGGTTAGGCGGCTTGTGCCGCTTCGATTTCCTTGGTGGGGTCGATGGTCAGGCGCTTGTGCACCTTCGCGACGGTGTTGGCGTTCCACTGCCCGCCTGTCGCGGTGGTCAGCCCCTCGGCGTTGAGGGCGTCGGCAGTGCCGGCCAGGGTCAGCGAGGCCCTGAGCTCAACAAGGCGTGCTCCCGTGGCGGGGTCGAGTGCGGACGGGAAGCCGAACGTCTTGCCCTGGCGACGCGCGGCTTGCATCGCGGCGGACGTGCGCTCGCCGATGATCTCGCGCTCCCACTCAGCGACGGACATCATCACGTTCGCGACCAGCTTCCCGGTGGGCGTGCTGGTGTCCACGCCCAGGTCGATGGCCACGACAGACCACTTCCGGGCGTTCGCGAGCTTGAGCAGACCGGAGAAGTCGTGCACCGACCGGCTGAGGCGGTCGAGCTTCGCGACGAGCAGACCGGCCACATCGCGCTTCTTGGGGTGCAGGCGGGTGAGCGCGGCCTGGAGCTGCGGACGGTCGAGCGACTTGGCCGACAGCCCCTCGTCCACGTACCAGACCACATCCCAGCCGTGCGCCGTGGCGTAGCGGGTGATTGTGTCGCGCTGAGCCTCCAGCCCAAGGCCAGACGTGGCCTGCTCCTCGGTGGACACTCGCAGGTAGCCGATCATCGTGGTCATGCGCTCTTCTCCTGGCTCGTGGGGTGGATCCGGGTTCGGTCGTACAGGTCGCCCTCGATGTGGTGGAGCTTCGCGCGGCTGACCGGGTGACGTGCCATGTATACGTACGTGCCTTCGTTGAGGTGGATCTCCCATCCGGCATCATGCAGAGCGTCGGCGAGGTCGTCGTCCGCCCCGCCTGGGAAGAACGCGTCTCCGGACGACGGCGGCTCAAACTCGTCGAGGATCACCTTGAGGGCCGCGAACGTGTCGGGCTTCTCGTTACGGATGCGCGCGAGGGTGGCGTCGTACATGGCCCAGTAGCCGTCGAACGAGGCGTTCATCGGTGGCCGTCCTCTCGTTCGATCTGCGTGTTGAGCTGCTGGATGCGCTCGCGGATGGGCTGTGTCTCGCTGATGGGAGCGTTGGCGTCCATGAGATCGACCAGGTGATCGCGCAAGTGTCCGCGCTCACGACGAGCGGAAGTGGTGCGAGTCAGACGGCGTGCATCTGGGCGTGTGTCGCTCATCGGTTCTCCTCGGCGTCGGATGCGGGGTGAACCTGCTCCATATGCTGGGCGTCCCATCGCGGGTGGAGCGGTGCCCAGGTGTCCTCGCCGGGGATGAGGCCCAAGGTCTCGCCGGTGTCCCAATGCACGTGCACGGTGCCCGCGTCATCGATCAGCTCGACCGTGCCCATCGCGCCAGGTTCGAGCCGTGTGTACTCGTCTGTCGTGGCGATGAGGCAGATGCGAGCGCCGGGGAGGGTGACGCCATCCACGCCGACCTCCTCCGGGCTCTGCTCCTCGTTGTGCGACATCGCGAGGAGAGTCCACTCTTCGGTCGTGGCGCGGGTGACGCCGACGCCATCGAGCAGACCGCCGTGGCGGGCGAGGAAGGCATCGACTTCCTCGCCCGCCCAGCCGTTGTCAGCCATCAGGTACTCGCGTACCTGACGCTGTGTCGGGTTCGCCATACTCAGACCGCCTCGACGGTCTCGGTGGCGACGGGTGCCACAGCCGCGTTGGCCGGGCGACGGCGAGCGGGCTTGCTCGCGGGCTTGGGCATCACGGCGTTGATCTTGGCCTGCGCCTTGGGGCTTACCTTGACCGGGGCTACCTTGTCGGCGGCGTCCTGTGCCTTGGCCTTCTCCTCAGCCGCTTTCTGTGCAGCCCTAGAAGCCGCTGCCGCTTCACGCTCGGCGCGAGCCTTTGCCTTTGCAGCCGCCTTCGCTGCACGGTCCTTCGCGGCCTGAGCCAGTCGAGCCTGGTTGGACTCGCCCTTCTGGAACGTGCTGCGGAGCTGGCTACCCAGGTACACGCTCATCGGGTCGGCCTTGTAGCCGGTCTGCTCCTCGATCCATGCCGCGTAGGTGGCGATGAGGTCGCTGACCTCGGCGGGCACGCGGTGGGCCAGGGGAGCAGTGGGCTGGGTCTTCTTGGAAGTGGTCATTGCCGTTCCTTCGGTCGTGTCAGTCGAACATTTGTTCGGTTGTTGACGAGAGCTACTATCGCCTACTAGGTCCCCAGTAGGCAAACTGCTCAGTACGACGGCGAGTCATGGTGCATTCTGCTCCGGTGCGAGCTTGGCCTAGGGGCCAACGGGATGGCCGTACCCCACCGCTACCCCTCGGGAGCGGGCTTCTTGTGGGAGCGGCCATCCTCGTGTGGCTCCGGGTCAGCGCTGCCGCCTCCTCGTAGGCGTGCTCATCGTCGCGGTGCCGTTGCGAGGGGTTTTGACGATCCGCTTGAGGTTGCGCTGGCGCTCGGCTTCCTTCACCCGCTCGACCTCGGCCTCTTCGTGATCGGTCTGGTCGTTCATCGCCTCGACGTCATCGCTCCGGAACGAACCGACCGGCCGATCGCTCGTCGGGGCGTCCAGATCTGCATAGTCAGCGGTGGGCGGTCGCTTGGGCTGGCCGGCACCCGGACGCCGGGTGCGCTGCGACTGTGCAACCTCAGCGGTCAGCGCGCGGTCGTGGCGGTTCTGGATTGGCGGCTCGTCGGGGCTGAGCTTCGCGCGCGACACGATGACGTCCTCGATCACTTCGGCGTCGATGACGTTCGAGTCTTCGGTGAGTGCCTGACGGTGCCACTGCAGCTTCTCGAGAAGATCCTCCTCATAGCCGTCGTCGCCCGGTTGCAGAACATCGACCAGGGCTTCCATCGCGAAGTCCTCGAAGGTCTTCTCGCGCGGCTTGCCGATCATGTCGATCTCGACGGACTGCTTCGCCTCGAATGCACCCGTGACCTTGAGCGCGTGCTTGATCGCCTCAAGCTGCACCTGTGGCGGCATCTCATCGTTGAATGCGATGGCATGCAACTTCGCCATCAGCGGGTCGGCCTGGCGCAACGCCCTCACTCGCGCGGCGTCAATGGCTGCGGGTGTGGCACCGCCGTGTGAGCGGCATCGGCTTGAGTTCCGCAACGCACGCGATCGACACGGACCTCCATGCTTCGTCGGTGCGTTGCAAAGCGGGCGATCGGCGAAAGCTTCGACCTCGTTGTTGTTCTTCATGACTTCCACTCCTTCTCCATCAGTTGTTGATCAATCACTTGCTGTCGGTCGTCCCCTTGGGTCATGTCCCGTGTGTGACCCGTGCGACCCCGTAAACGGGTATCGCGGGTCACTACACCGGGTCACAGTGACCCGCCATCCCGGGGTCACGGGTCACGGGTCACGGGTCACCGCCCGATTCACGCTGATTCGCGGTGCGCAACCCCTCAGGAGTGAGGCGATATGCGAGATAAACTCGGAAGTTCCGCGCTCGACCCGACGCGCCCACACGCGCCTCGTAGCCGAACCGCCCGACGAGCTGGCCGTAGTAGATCGCCTTCTCGATCAGCGATGCCGCCGTCGCAGTTGCAAGACCGCGCTCGCCGGATTCCTCGATGGCGGCGTAGCACTCAGCGCGCGACCGCTCTTCACCATCAGCCAGCAATTCGACCAGCGCGGCGTAACCGGCAGTCAGTCGAGGAGCGACCTCCAGGCCGCGCTCGGGGCGCAGGATTGCGTTCTCATAGGCGTCCCCGCCCTCGATTGGATGGCCCATCACTCGACCTCCTCTGTGGTCTCGACCAGGAAGTAATGCGACGGCGAGTTGCGCGCGGTGCCCTCGCGCTCGACGCGGAACGTGCCGTCAGCGAGCAGAGCGTCGATCCGGGTTTCGAGCGTGGGCTTACCGACGCCCTGACCCGAAGTGGCGTCCGCGAGCTTGCCCTTGCCGATGCCGGGATGATCGCGGACGTAGTCGATGAGCATCTGATCGGCGGCGGAATGCTTGACGACCGATGAGGTCTTCGAGAACTGAAGCTTGCTGGCCGCACGATCCTGGAAGTCGGTGTTCGACTTGTCGGCGTAGTACTCGCTGGCCGACATCGCGGCGAGCTTCTCGAGAACGAGCGACGGACCGCACGACACCGGCAACAGTTGCAGCGCGCGACGTTCGCCGTTCTTCTGCTTCTCCTGTACCAGCCCGACGCGGTCGTCCTTCAAGGTCTCGACACGGACGTGGGCACCGGCTCGCATTCTCAGCTGGTCACCGCCACGCGCACGCTCGCCTGACGCGTTGGTGTGAGCGCCCAGGACGACAGCGATGTCGAGGTAGCGAGCCAGGGCGCGGAAGCCGCGCGTCACCAGCTCCATCCCCTCGCCGTTCTCCTCGCCGTTCATGTACTCCACGACAGGGTCGAATGCGACGGCGACGACACGCTCGCCGCCATGTGCCCGCTCGAAGTCGCGGACAGTCCGCACGACTCGCGCCACGCCTTCAGGCGTTGTCATGTCGATGGGCGTTGAGACGTGGCCACCGGGAGCCATCTCGGGGTTGCCGTGGTACTCGTCCCAGGCGATGATGCGGTCCTGCAGTTGCTCCAGACCCTCGCCCTCAAACAGCAACGTGGCGCCACGGGTGACGTCATGACCGTGCCATGCCTTGCCCGCGCGTATGTGCCGGAGCTGGTCGTTGATCACGAACGTCTTCTTGGACCCCGGCTCGCCGAAGAAGTCCGAGAAGAAGCCGACCGGCAGCCAGCCCTCGATGGCGTACCGTGGCGGCGTCATCGCGAGGATGTCACCGTCCGAGTGCACTTCCGCGATCAGTGTTGTGCGGGCGTCCTCCTCGGCCATGAACAGCGCCACGATGGCGGCGTACACTTCGTCGGCTTCGGGGTTCTTCGATGACGCGTCTTGGATCTCGGCGCGGAGCATGTCGGGCGTGACTGCGACGAAGCCGCTCTCCTCGTCGTACTTGCCGACGACATCAGCCGCGTCTTTGCCCTCGACGGGGTAGACCAGCTCAGCCTCGATGCCGGCTACCCGGCGAACCGACTCGTAGACCTCCAGAGCGTGCTTCTGTCCCGGCTTGGTCGCCTTGTCGTCATTGTCGATGACGATGGCGATGGAACCCTTGAAGCCGATCAGATGCTCGGCGTGCGGATCGGTCCAGCTACCGGCGCCCTGATGATTGCAAGTGGCGATGGCACCATATGCGGTTTCGAGGGCGAGCACATCTTTCTCGCCCTCGACGATCCACAGCCAGTCGTCCTCGGTACCGTGCTCGACCATCTCGGCAAGCTCGGGCAGGTGGAACGGAAGCGGCTCGATGCTATCCATGTTGTTGATCCACTGACCCCTATGTGCCGGGTCCGGACGGCGCTGGCTGAATGACTTCGGCTCCCAACGGGTGACCTGGTATTGCAGGACGCCGTCCTCGTCCTTGTAGTCGTATCTCGCCACGACCTTCCGCTGCGGTTCGAGGTCGCGCTTGGTGAGTCCGAGCTTCGTGACGATCTCGGAGTAGGTGCAGTTGGCATGACAGGTCGCCACGACCTTGCCCTTGTCACCCCATCCGACTGACAGCGACGCATGGTCGTCGTCATGGGCGGGACAGCGCGCCTTGTATTGCTGATGGCCTGTGTGCTGGATCGAGTCCGCATCCAGCCTGTCGAGCCACATCTGTAGCTGTGGCGGTACTTCGGTGCTCATGGAGCTTCCTTCGTGAAGTCGTGTGATGTGCATGAGCGCGCTTGCCTTGGTGGACGCTCGCGGGCTGGGTCAGGCGTCGTTGCGACTGTCGAGAATCCAGGCCTCGATGTCCTCGGCGAGAATCAGCACGTGCAAGCCGTTGGGCCGTGCGTACTTGAGCCGGTCGGTCTGTACGGCACGGCGCACCATGCGCTCAGTGATGCCGTATTTCTTCGCGAGCGGGTGCTCTGGTGCAGTGCTGATGCGATAGACGGTGGGAGTGGGGTCAGTGGTAGCCATTTGCGGAATCCCTTCGGGAATGCCGAGAGGGTCCAGAAACGACGAAAGCCGAGTACAGAACCCCTCGACATGATTTGTCGATGGATGGTTCTGCTGCTCGGCTTTACGGACCTGGGTGTCTGCCTGATCTTCGAGAGATCGACACGTTCTCGCCAATCCCCGTCGCCGGGAGTGGCGGCTTTCCACCTGGAACTCGCTTGCCGCGAACCTCGGGTCAACCCATCGCGGGTGCCTTTGGAACAGCGGATCTTGCTGATACTGCTGGTGATCGAGCCGTTCAGCTCGGTCTAGTTGAGTTTACCCGTTTTCGAGTCGGCTCAATTGGGCGATGCTGTTGCCTGCCCGCGGGAAGTCGAATGTCAACGTTCGAACCTTGAAAGTGCGTCCTTCAGGCGGGTTCGCTCGAAGGTGTACGGGTCGTCCTTGGTGGGCATGTCGCAGTGCCACTGCAACCCGCCACACTCAAGCTCGTCCGTGGCCCGGATGAGGTCGAGACCCTTAAGTGGGGTGCGGCGGTCGCGCCGGTCCCCGGTGCCGTTGAACCAGAGCATCTGGAACATGAGCGCGATCTCCCAGGCCGACAGCGTCGAGCCCTTGAGCCAGAGCACACTCAGCCTGACGGACGCCTCGCTGACCATGCCCGCGGACGCGATGTGCATGTCGCATGGCGCTCCCACGGCGTAGCGGAGCGTGGCGAGCGCGACTGCTGGCAAGAGCACCATCGGCGTACGCGATGTGATGCTGAACTCGGGCTCGGGTTCCACATCCCAAACCACGTTGAAATAAGGGTCAAGCGGAGTGACCAGCGGGTAGAACGATCGTTCCGGTAGAGTAGCGATCAGGGACATGTGATGTGACCTTCCTTTCGGGCTGTACCTCCGGGTGACGGGGCTTGCAGACGTGCTGTGCTGCAAGCCCGTCACTGTTTCAGTTGCGGACAAGTCCTGCGGTGCGGCCGAAGTCGAGTGGCATGAGGTGGAGGATGTGTTGCGCGTTGCCGACCGGGTCTGCGAGCGCGGCTTCGACGGTCTCGGCCTCGCCCGCCATGCCCTGGAGCAAGGAAATCTCGCGGTTGCGAATCCGACCTTCGAGAGCGTTGAACTCCTTGGCGATGACCTTGGTGTCCTCGCCTGCTCGGAGCCGTTCACGCAAAGCGTCGATCTGGTCGACGTAGCTCAGCGCCGCGCCGACTCGCCCCTTATTGCGTTCGAGCATCGACTGCGCCTGTCCGATCTGGTAGTCCTCCAGGATGCGCACCTTCTCGAAGACAGCCTCGTCGGTCTTGCGGATCGTGTCCGCTTCGACGGTGCTGTTCGGGTACACGCTGTTGCGGGCGTCGCGGCGGACTCGGTCGATGATGTCGGCGGGCACGCGGGCGTCGAAGTAGTGACCGTCCGTGACGCGTGGGGGCAACGGCTTGTAGTCGTGGCCTTCGCGGTCGAGCGGCTCCTCGCCTGGGATGTTGGTGGTGCTGACGCGCTTGATTGCAGTGCTCATGATGGTGGCTCCTCTCAGCCGATCCGATTGCGGCGCTGTGACGCTTCTCGCAGGATGCGTTCGTTGGCGGTGTTGGTCATGCGGTCCCGCACGGCGCGACGGGCGTCCTCCTTGGCGAAGGCCTCGGCAAAGTCGTCGGTCATGCTGTCGAGCGCTTCCTCCAGGACGGACACGGCGCTGCGGTAGTCCTGAGCGGCCTCCTGGAGCTGCGTGAGCTGCGCGGTGCCTCGCGCCGGGTACTCAGGGAGGTTGTCGTGGCGTTCGTCCAGGTATGCCCCGAACGGGTTCGACGGTGACACAGGCTGGCGCTGACGGACCGGCTGTGACTCGGCGCGAGCACGAACATTGGCCTCGCTGTCGCGACGCTGTGCAGCGGCGATCCGCATGTTGCGGGACCGATCGAACTCGGCGGTCAGGGTGTCCCGATCCTCCGCGGTCGTCGTGTCGCCGGTGACCCGTGCAAGGAATTCCTGTGTGGTCTCGTTGTGGTCGAGCGAATCGCGGAGTGCAGCGTTCTCCTCATCGGTCAGGAACGTGTGCTCGGTGAGGGTGCTCACCGGGTTTCGCAGGCCGGGAAATCGGCTCTTGCGCGAGGCGATCTCCTCTACGGTCAGTCGGCGCTTGATGGGCATGGTCAGTTCTCCTTCTTGTAGGTGGTGGTGGGCAGTGCGGCAGCGATTTCCGACGAGACCAGTGCGTACGGCTGGAGACCCGCGGTAATCAGGTCTCGAAGCACCGAAGCCGGGGTAGCGCCCGTCATGGACACGATCAGGTCGATTGCCTCGGCCACTGCTGCGGGTACTCGCGTCTTCACTACGACGTTGTTGTCGCCGAGGATGTTTGGTCGAGCCATCGGGGTCTCCTGTCGGTATTCGGTCTCTTAAGTCTCCCGCGTTTGATGTGGGTGATTTGGTCGAGCGCCAAAACAATCTCCTGGTCAGAAGTGCAAACGTTGCAAGGTCGTCGCCCGCGACAAGGGTGCCGAGCGGAATTGAGTCGCTCGACGACCAGGACGAAAGAGAGCGACTATGGCACCTCGATACGCACACCGAGCGCGTACGGCGGCATCGCCTACGGTGCCATGCCAGACCCGAGCTACTAGAGCAGTGCGGCGAGCGTGCCCAGTAGATTGGCACGCCGCTGTGGCCCTCGTGGCCACCTGGCCAACAGGACGGCGCGGGAGGGGAGTTGCCCCAACCGCGCCGTTCTCGTGTGCGAGCGCCCAGCACGCGGTCTGGGCGAAACCCCACGAGAACCCCACCGACCGCGCCTCCGAACGGCGAACCGAACTGAACCGAACTGACCTCTCCCAGTGCGAGATTCCGCCGGAATCTTGAGGGGCAAGTCGGGCCAAGAGCGATCAGATCGGTTTGGCTCGGTTCAGCGGGGAAGGGCTGTCCCGGACAGCTGTAAATCAGCCGTCTTAGACTTCGGGGGTTCGAATCCCTCACTCGCCACAAAACGTTTGAAGCGCCCCCCCGGGGGGCGCTTCAGTCGTTAACCCGGGCCGTTTCGTCTCGCTTCGCTCGCTCGATTACCCGGGGTCGCCCATTACCCTGGGCGGATGCGGTGGACGGCGAACGGCTCCCTGACGGTCGTGCCTGCGGCGCAGCATCCGGAACTGCTCGCAGAAGCGGTCTCTGATGCGCTCGGCGCACTCGATCCCGAGGTCGCCGAGACTGTCGGCGTCGCCGAGATCGACCCGGAGCTCGCCGACACCGCCGCATTCTGCGAGCGGTATGGGGTGTCGCTCGACGCCTCGGCGAACTGCGTCGTGGTGAAGGGCAAGCGCGGTGGCGGCATCCGATTCGCCGCGTGCATGGTGCTCGCGACCACCCGAGCCGATGTGAACGGCGCGGTGAGGAGACGGCTGGATGTGCGCTCGGCGTCATTCGCGCCGATGGATGAGGCCGTCGCTCTCACCGGGATGGAGTACGGCGGAATCACGCCGATCGGACTGCCTCAGGGCTGGCCGATACTCGTGGATGGCGCGGTCGCGGCGGCGCCGGAGGTCGTGATCGGCGGCGGCATCCGAGGCAGCAAGCTCTTCCTGCCCGGCCGTGCGCTGCTCGCACTCGTCGGAGCCGAACTCGTCGAGGATCTCGGCCGCACTCCGGGCTGAGGCATCCGCTCCTCGCATGCCAGGATGGGCGTGCGGCCGCGCGCCGGCAGAGAGAGGATCGCCATGACCATGCCCGACCCCCGTGCAGCGACGTCGCACACGGGAACCGATGCCTCCAGCTCACCGCTGCTCCGGGCCGCGATCTGGGTGGCGATCGGCGCGCTGATCGCCGCGGCGATCGTGTGCGTCGTGTGGGTGCTCGCCGGGTCGCAGAACGGGATCGTCGGTCGGGCGTTTCTGACCATCCTGCTGCTCGTCGGATTCGCCGGAGTCGCGATCCTCGACGCTCACCTCGCGCCGCGTCGGCCGGCGTGGTTCGCGCTCGCGAGCATGGGCTCGTGGGTCGCCGCCCTGCTCATCGGGGCGGTCTTCATCTGGATGCCGGAACGCTACTCGTGGGGTGGATTCACGAGATTCGTGCAGTTCCTCCTCGTCGTCTTGATCCTGCAGCTCGCGCTTCTGCACCTCCGGCCGTACGTGCGCGCCTTCCAGCGGTACGTCACCGCGT